>JANMRV010000298.1:0-6477 GCA_031388685.1 Planctomycetota bacterium | reverse complement strand
GCCTGGTGCGTGCGGCCGTGGCGCGTCGGAGTGACGCAGTCGAAAAGGTCGACGCCCTGTTCGACGGCGTCGAAGAAGTCGACCGGCATACCGACTCCCATCAGGTAGCGCGGTTTGTGCACCGGCAGATAGGGCGCCGAGGCCTGTACGGCCGCACGCATGTCCTCGCGCGTTTCGCCGACGCTCACGCCTCCGATCGCGAAACCGACGAGATCGTGCGCGCAGACGATGTCCACGGCGTTGCGTCTCAGATCCTCGAAGATGCCGCCCTGTACGATTCCGAACAACGCCTGGCCGCGCTCTTCGCCGCCGAGTTCACGGTGCTTGCGCACGCAGCGCTCTAGCCAACGGTGCGTGCGTTCGACAGCTTGCTCGACCACGGCCCGATCGCGCGGATCCGCCGGACATTGGTCGAAAGCCATCTGAACATCGGCAGCGAGTGCTGCCTGGACTTCGACCGCGCGTTCGGGCGTGAAGCGCACTCTCGAACCGTCGAGCACGGATTGGAACGTGACGCCGTCGTCGTCGATCTGGTTGATGCCCGCCAGACTGAAGACCTGATAGCCGCCGGAGTCCGTGAGCAGCGGTCCATCCCAGTTCATGAATCGATGCAGGCCGCCGAGTGCCCGCACGGTCTCTTCACCCGGCCGCAGGTGCAGGTGGTAGGTGTTCGCGAGCAGCATGCGGGCGCCGAGGGCACGCAATTGTTCCGGGAGCACACCCTTGACGGTGCCGCGAGTCCCGACCGGCATGAAGGCCGGCGTCGAGACGCTGCCGTGCGGCGTGTGGAAGATCCCGCAGCGCGCGTGGGTCGCGCCCCCGCGGGCGGTGAGTTCGAATCGAAATTGTTCAGCGCCCATCGACCAGCGCGCTTCCGGGGTAGTAGTGCGCCAGGATCTGCGCCGAACTCCAGCCGTTCCGAGCGTAGGCATGGCAACCGTTCTGGCACAGGCCGACACCGTGCCCACGGCCACGGCCGGTCAGCATCAGTCCCGACTCGATCGGTTCTCCGGCCCGCGGCAGCGTGACCAGCACGAGGTTCGAGGCGATCGCGCCATCCTTGAGTTCCTTGCGCACATTCTCGAAGGACACGCGGCACGAGCCGGACGAACCCTCGAGCTCGACCTCGAGCCAGCGTCCGTTGCGATCTTTGCGCACGGGCTCGAGACGCAACGTGTGTTCGCCGATGGCGAAGGCGCGCGCGAGGCGATCGAGCTGTGCCTGCTCGAGCGTCGTGCGCCAGGAAAGGTCGCGCAGGCTGACCGGCACGTCCGACGCACCCTGGGCGGACCGCGTGCCCAGCGGATGCAAGCAGGCCTCGCAATCGACACCGCGCAGCGCCTCGAAATGCGCGGCCTCGGGGAAGACATCGGCGGCATTCGCCGTGCGTCCGCCGCAAGCGGCGTGAAAGCGCGCGTCCAGGCAACTGCCGCGCTCGCTCAGGATTTTTCCGCGCGTGCTTTCCACGGCTTGTGCGAGCGCGCGCGCCGCCTGTTGTGAACGCGGATCGCGCGTCGGCATGAATTTTCCGGCGTAGGCCTGATCGCGCGTCGTGTCGTACAGCCGCACTTCCAGCGATCGCGAGCCGCGGGCGGCGAATTGCGCCAAGGCAAAACTGCGCGAGGCGATCGCCTGAGCTTCCAGTTCGGCGCTGGACGAACCGATCAACTGCACTTCGGCGGCGACCACGCCGGCGATGTAGTCCTCGAGGTCAAGGATGTTGTCGACGGCAAACCCGGACTCCGGACTCGCCGCAAAATTCGCGAGCACGCGGATGCGCAGGCGGCCTGCATAGTGAATTCCGCCGAGCGCCAGCCCCGCCGCCGCATCCTGGGGTTCGAGCCACAATTCGCGTGCGGGCTTTTCCGAGCCAGGTTCTTCCAGGGTCTTGCCGTTCAGCGCGAGCGTGTCGCCCAATCGACTCACCTCGATGCGCGCGGCGCTCGTGAGTGCTCCGCCCACGACGAAGGACGATTGTGATTCGAAACGCGCAAGCCGCACGCAGATCTCGCCGCTCGCCTTCCAGATGCGCGTGGCGCCAGCGGACTGAAATGCCGCGTGTGTTGCCGGCATGAATGCAAAACCGCAGGCGCAAAATAGTGCCAGCTTCGGCAGCGCGTTGCGCGCGTTCCGCAGCATGCTTCGCCCGGAGAAATTCACCGCGTCAAGAATACAGACCCGCGGTCTTGGAGCCGGCATCCGGTTCGCGCGGCGCCGCCCCGATCGCGCGCAGTCCGTCGTCGGTGATGGTTCGGCCGCGCGAAGTGCGCTGCAGGAATCCACAGCGCAGCAGGTGCGGCTCGAAAACATCTTCGATCGTGTCGATGGCCTCGCCGATCTCCGCTGCAATTGTCTTCAGGCCCTGGGGCCGATCCGGATATTTTGCGAGCACCGTCAGGATGCGCCGGTCCGTGTCATCCAAACCGCGGTCATCGACGCCCAAGCGTGCCAGCGCCGCGATTGCGGTTTCGACATCGATCCTCGACGTTCCCCGAACCTGGGCTAGGTCGCGTACCCGCCGCAGGAAACGATTGGCGATGCGCGGAGTTCCGCGGCTGCGCGTTGCGATGCAAACGGCGGCGTCTTGATCCAGCTCGACGCCGAGGATTGCGGATGAACGCGCCAGGATCTTCGTCAAATCCAGGACAGGATAGGGAGCGAGCCGCTCGAGATGCCCGAAGCGGCCACGGAACGGCTCGGACAGAAGTCCTTCGCGCGTGGTGGCACCGATCAACATGAAGGGCGCGAGCTTGAGCGGAAGAATTCGCGCATTCGGGCCCTGGTCAAGCGTGAGATCGACCGTGAAATCTTCCATCGCCGTGTAGAGAAACTCCTCGACCGGCGCGGGCACGCGGTGGATCTCGTCGATGAACAACACGTCCCCGCGCTTCAATTGCGTGAGGATTCCGACCAGGTCGCGCGCACGCTCGAGTGCCGGGCCGGTGCTGGAGTGCAGCGTGGCTCCGATTTCCTGGGCCACGATGCGCGCCAGGCTGGTCTTGCCAAGACCCGGCGGGCCCGAGAGCAGCAGGTGATCGGGCGGCTCCCCGCGTTCGCGCGCCGCGCGCAAGGCCACGGCGAGATTGTCCAGGCAGCGCTCCTGGCCGACGAATTCGGAAAAGCTGCGCGGCCGCAGACTGTTCTCGAACTCGAGTTCGACACGCGGTCCGCCGTCGCCAGGCAGAGCGACCTCCGGGTGGAACGGCGATTCCTCGTCGGGCATGGGCCGAGCATAGCCCACAGGAGGCGCTCCGAAGTGTCGCGGGGCCGCAACCATCGAGCTGAGCGGGGTAGTGGTCCCTGTGGATCATCTAGTGTGGGTAGGGGTCGAGTGGGCAGCGAGCGCACCCGCCATCGCCGCCCGGATCCCGCCCACGACAGTCGGTTCCATGTTTTCGGGCATCGGGATGGCCCGCGGCAGCCAAGAAAACAGGCCCAGCCCCAGCTTTCGACGCTCAGGGCCCGATCCGGAGGGTAACCCTGCCTGGCCGAACGTGCTTTCGGGGTCCGGAGGCGTCCGTTCGACGAGGCCAGAATGACAATTGCTTCACGGCGCCGCCGGCTACGGATCCGACCCCCAAACGACGCTCGAAAAACGACGCCTCCGAACGATCGCCATGCATTCCACCCGCTCTATTAGAAACAACACAGGTTTTCGAACAGATGGCACGCTATCCTGGCGCGCCCTTCTTAGGGTCGATCCTGCAAACACCCACAAGGCTATGAAGCCCATGACACATCGGTCGGCGCTGGCCATTTTCGGCCTATCCACCTTGCTACTTTCCGCCTGTGGCGGCTCCTCCTCGGGCGGCTCTGGATCCAACATGGATTTGGTCCAGATGTCGAACGGGTTCGGCGTGATGGTGCCCTATCAGGTGCACAAGCCGGACGCGTTGGGGAACCCCACCAACACGATCGTCTCGATTCGTACGTTGGCCGACCTGGCCAACAACGTGACTCCGGCGAATCCCGTCGTGGCGGCCACTCAGTTGCCCACGACGGCCCTGCTTCCCAACGGGGATGCCGGCAACCAGTTCATCTTTCTGCAATTCACTGCAGACCTCGACATCGACACGGTGTTGAGCAAGTCGCCATCCGGTCAGGCCAACTCCGGACTGACGACGAACATCGCCGTGATCGCCGTCGATCCGACGACCAACACGACCGCGCTCGTGCGCGGCCGCGGCTTCGTTGGTGGCAAAACCTACTCCACCAAGATCGATCCGGCTTCTACTCCGCAAGCACCCTCGCTGCTCAAGGAAGCTTGGGTCAAGCTGGACAACGCCGGCAAGCCGATCGCCAACGCGGCCATCCCGCCGATCAGCCCGAGCCTCCTGCCCCCCGGCACAGGATTCCCGGCGACTCAAAGCGCGGTGGCCTTCAATGGCGCCGACATCCTGCTCAAGGAGTCGACCTTTGTGTTCGTTGCCGACAGCGATGGTGATTTGGCGACGCACGAGACCTTCCCGGCAAACCGTCAGCTGCGCATCCAGGCCACGACGGCCGTGCGTTCAATCAAGGGCCGGCCACTGATCCACTCCGCGCTCGGCAGCACCACGGTCGGTCCGGACACGATCAAGCCAGAGGTGGCACAAACTCCTTCGCCGAACAGCCATCCGGACACCTTTCCGTCATTGGGCGCCACCGGCGTCGACCCGCTCACGAAAATTATCGTGCGCTACACGGAACCGGTTCAGCCGCTTTCTGTCGGGAGCCTTCCTGACGGCCTCGTTCCCACGACCAGTCCGGCGATCAGCCTGACCTTCGGTCCCACGACGCAGGTTGTCACGGTTCCCTTCTCGATTTTGCCGCTGAGTATGTACGACTTCTCCGCCTGGGAGCTGACGCCTGCCTTCAATTTTCCAGGTTCCGGTCCGACGACGCTCAATTGCGGCGCGTTCAACACCGTCACCGTTTCGTTCAACAACAATCAGGTGCAGGACCTGCCGACAAACCTCAACGCGCTTCCGGCGCAGACATCGTTCGATACTGGCGAGGGCCCCGGCCTGATCAACGCGCCGGTGACGCCGGACGTGATCTACGCAATTCGCGGTGGCGGTCAGACTCCCGGAATCTCCGTCATCGACCTCAACGGTTTCGGACAATCCACGGGCAACCCGTCGTTCGACCCGAATCAGATCATCTCGGGCAACACGCACTTCCCGTACAACCCGAACTTGATCCAGGGCGCACAGCTACGGCCGCCGCTGGCGCCCGGTAGCTGCACCGTCGACGGCGGTTCGGCGGGCGTGTTCACGTTGAGCAAGGACAGTTCGCTGAACGATCTTTTGCTGCGTGCTCCGGTGGTCACCACTGTTGGTGACATGGCGATCGGCTGGCCCCTTGATGTGGTATTCAACAATGGTCAGGAAGCTTCGGGATGTCAGGCCGGAGGCGGCAACATCTGCGCGATCCGCGGCCGCAAGAGCATCTCGGGTGCCTTCGGCGCGCAGAACGCGCAAGGAACGATCGTTCCGGCGAACGTGCCGAACCTGCCTGCCCAGGGCAACGCGGTCTACTCACAGGGCGGTGGCAACCTGGTTTCGTGGGCACCCTGCCCGAATCCTCCGCCGCTGATCTTCCCGCCGCTGTGCATCGCGCCCTTCATTGGTGGAGCCGAGCCGACTTCGTTCGAAGTCATTCAGCCGCCGCCGCCCGCAAGCAACAACGGCCTCGGCCTGGTGAACCTGCTGACCCCCGGCGATCCCTTCGGCGTCCCGGCCTCGAACACGCGTCCGAGCGGGCTTCTGGCCAAGCAACAGAACGGCTGGATGGAGGGACCGAGTCCCGTCCGCCCGCTCAATGTTTGCGTCGATTACATGATTCGCCAGCAGATCGGTCACTTCCTGTACGTGATCGACCAGGCGCGCCGCGAAATCGTCGTCCTGAACTCCAACCGCTTCACGGTCCTCGACAGGATCGCGGTTGCTGACCCGACCGAGCTGGCCATGGCGCCGAATCTGGATTTCCTTGCGGTCACCAGCCGGGGTTCCGACAGCGTCACTTTCATCGACATCCAGCCGGCCTCCTCGACCTTCCACCAGATCGTCAAGGTGCTTCAAGTCGGTCACGGGCCGCAGGGCATCGCCTGGGATCCGGGCAACGAAGACATCCTGGTCTGCAACGAGTTCGACAGCACGGTATCGATCATCGGAGTGGCATCGCTGGCGGTTCGCAAGACGGTTTCGAGCCAGTTGAACCACCCGTTCGACATCGCGATCCAGCAGCGCAACCTCAACTTCGGATTCTTTCGCAACGTCTACAACGCGTTCATCCTGAACCGCGGTGGCGACCTGGCGATCTTCGAATCGGGCCCGAACGGAGTCAACGGCTGGGGCTACGACGACATCGTCGGCGTGCCGCCGTTCATCTTCGAGAGTCCCAAGCGCGTCCTGATAGACTTCAATCGCCTGGAGGGCAGCATCTGGGTGCTCCACGAGAACAAGCTGAACCTCGATGGCAGCCAGTCCGGCATCG
>JANMRV010000297.1:0-2128 GCA_031388685.1 Planctomycetota bacterium | reverse complement strand
TCCCAGGGCACCGTGATCGAACCGGTGTAAAGCCCATCGGGAAGCGGGACGGGAAGCCCTAGGCTGCGGCTGACGCTGACGGTGATCGCGCTCGTATCGCTGTTCGTCGGCGGCGCGATCGGCACGAGCGTCGCGGTCAGCCAGTTGCCGCCCGAGTCCGTCGTCACGATCGGCGTGCTCACGTGCAGGATTCCTCCGCCCAGGTTCGAGACGAGCACGTTGGCCGTGGTCGAAGTCGGCGCGTAGGAGAGAGCCTGAGTCGAAAGACCCAGCACCGGATTTACCGGAGTCCCCTGACTTGCCGCGAGCACGGCTGAAAAGGCGTTGACCAGTCCGAAACCGAAGGAATCGTCGCGTCCCGGCGTGCCAAGATCGGTCGCCGTCGTCGTCATGATCTGCTCGATCTGCGCCGGTGTCAGAGGGGTTGGACTGACTGCATTCCTCGCGGCAATCATGAGCGCCGCGACACCCGCCGCGTGCGGACTCGCCATCGACGTGCCCTGCAGGAACTCGAAGGTGAACACCGTCGGATTGCCGCTGTCGTCCGCGCGCGTGGAGAGCACTCCGTCACCGAAGCCGTCGCCGTTGAGATCCGCGCTCATGTCGCCGCCAGGGGCCGCGATGTCGACCGTGGGGTGGCGGTTGGAGTACGGCGCGCGATTGGCGTTGAAGTCCACCGCCGCGACCGAGATCACGTTGTCGTAGGCCGCCGGGAACGACGGCGTGGTCGAATTCTCGTTGCCCGCCGCGGCGAAGATCGTCACGCCCGCGAGGTGCGCTTCCGTGCAGGCGTTCTGGAACGACTGCGAGAAACCCGGACCTCCCAGGCTCATGTTGATCACGTCGAGCGGTTGGGCGATCAGCACCGGATTGGTGCTCGGAAGCCGCGCCGAGTAGAGCACCGCATTGGAAATGTCGAAGACCGTTCCGCCGCCGATGCCGAGCACGCGCAAGTGCATGATCTGGCCGAGCCAGGTGACTCCGGCCACGCCGAGGCCATTGTTGGTCGCGGCCCCCATGGTTCCGGCGACGTGCGTGCCGTGGAAACTCGAGGGCTGCGCGCCTTGGCCATCGCCCTCGTCGGTCGGGTCCGCATCGACGCCGTTGCCGTCGCCTGCGCTGGTCGGGTTCGAGATGAAATCGAAGCCCGGGATTTGCCGCGCGATCAGGTCGGGATGCTGAGTCTCGCCCGTGTCGATCACGCCCATGCGCACATTGTTGTCGCCCTGCGTGATGCCCCAGGCCGCGGGCAGCTGGATCTGCGCGTAGTGCCACTGGAAGCTGAGGAACGGATCGTTCGGAGGACCTCCCTGGTAGGCGCGGCAGATGAAATTGGGCTCGGAGTAAGCCACCTCCTCGCAACAGCTCAAGCTCGCGACCAGCGCCAGTGTGTAGCGCCGAGAAACCTCCTCGGAAACTCCTTCGGGCACGGGCGTGACGCACTTCATGACTCCGCCGGGCGTGCGCATTTCCATCGTCAGACCGCGCCGCGCGAGTTCGCGCGTGAGGTCGGCGCCCGCGCGCGGCATCACGAGCAGTTCGCCGGGCATGGACTCGTAGGGCGAGCTGCCGATGGCGGGGTTCAACTGCAGCGCGCCGCGGCGACGGACTCCCTGCGTGGTCGACGCCATGCGCCAAGGCCTTGCGCCCGACCCGAAATCGTCGGATGCGGTGGCATTGAGCGTCAGCGTGTACGTGCCCGAACCTGCGAACGCGGCAACGGTGACGTCCAACAACGTCAAGGCCGGGATCGGGAAAGTGCCGGTCTCCGGATTGTTGGTCGACGACTCGAAGCTCGCGAGTGGGGACGGCGCTAACAGATCGGTGACGTCGGTGTAGAACAAGTCGAAGTCATTGCTGCCACCACCGACAGCAAAGGCGAGACTCGCTGCAAGATTGATGTCCGCCGGCACGGCAAGCAGGAAATGGTCCTCGGCATCCGTGTTCTCATCCGCGCTTCCCGAGAGACGCACTTGCTGGGTGTCATTGATAGTTCCAAGGTACTGCGCGGTCAGCGTCGTGTTGTTCGGCTCGCGCTCCACGATGGGATTCGTGGGAGCATAGGCCTTGAGCGACAGTGTGTACGACCCCGAGCCGACGTTGACGGAGACTACCGGCAGGAAAGTGC
>JANMRV010000283.1:0-3848 GCA_031388685.1 Planctomycetota bacterium | reverse complement strand
AGGTACCCCAAGCACGTCCCTTCGTCAGGAAAGGCACGCACGAACTCCCGATAGGTGTCGGGGAAGTCGCGCCCAGGGACTGGCACCGTCGTGTCCACCACAACATCTTGGGCCAGGAGGAGCTAACCGACCAGCCCGCTTCTCTGAAATGGAGCCTGCCCCGCTCAGTATCAGGATGATATCATTCCGATACCGCTCCAGTCCCGGCCGGCGAGCGGCGGCCAAGCCCAAGTCACCTTATATATGGATACCCAGACTTCGCGCCCCGAGATCCCCTTCCTGGCCATGTCCGGCTGGCCGATGCTGCCCCTGATCCTGGCGCTCGGCATCGTGCCCGCCGTGCTGGTCGGCACCCAGACCGTCCAGCCGCTGCCCTTCTTCGGCCCCTTCGCGGGCGTCTGCGCGGTGCTGGCCTTCGTGATGATGTTCGGGTTCTTCATCGTCAACCCCAACCAGGCCAGCGTCCTGGTGCTGTTCGGTCGCTACCGCGGCACGGAGCGCCGCGACGGTCTGCACTGGACGAACCCCTTCACGATCCGCAGCAAGGTCTCGCTCAAGGCCCACAATCTCAACGGGCAAAAGATCAAGGTCAACGACCTGCTCGGCAACCCGATCGAGATCGCCGCGGTCGTCGTCTGGCAGGTGCGCGACACCGGCCGCGCCAAGTTCGACGTCGAGAACTTCGAAGAGTACGTCGCCGTGCAGAGCGAGGCCGCGCTGCGGCAACTCGCCAGCGGACATCCCTACGACGACGGCCAGCACGCCACGGTCAAGACAACGCTGCGCGGCAGTGGCGCTGAAGTGGCGCGCGAACTGGCGGTCGCGCTGGAGCAGCGCCTCGAACGGGCCGGCGTCGAAGTGCTCGAAGCGCGACTCTCGCACCTGGCCTATGCCGCGGAAATTGCCTCGGCCATGTTGCAACGCCAGCAAGCCAGCGCGGTGATCGCCGCGCGCCAGATGATCGTCGAAGGTGCCGTCGGCATGGTCGAAATGGCGTTGAGCGAGCTGTCGAAGAAGAACGTCGTCGTGCTCGACGACGAACGCAAGGCGCAGCTCGTCGGCAACTTGCTGGTCGTGCTTTGCGCCCACGAGAATCCGCAGCCAGTGCTCAACACCGGCAGTCTCTACACCTGAGCTGCGCGATGTCGAAGGAGCCCGACAAGCCGCCCGATCCTGAAGCCAATTCGGGCAGCGAGAGCGCCGGCAGGAAAGCCTTCCTGCTGCGCCTCTCGCCGGAGGTTTTCGAGGCTTTGCGCAGCTGGTCCGCCCAGGAACTGCGCAGCTTGAACGGGCACATCGAGTACGTGTTGCGCCAGGCGCTCGAGGAACGCAAGCGCGCGGGACGGCGCAGGTAGCGGCGCTCGCGAGGAACTTCGTGGCCCTACGGCCAGATCACGAAGGTCTGTGCGTCGGTCAGGCTCGAGTTGAACGGCGCGGGGAATCCTGGATCGCGACTCCAGTACTGGGCCCAGACCGTGCAGCCGGCGATCAGCGCAGGATTGACGCCGCTCGCGATCCAAGCGTTGAAGTCGATCGAGAACGTGCCGCTGCAGTCGACACCGGCGATCGAACCGCCGGAATTTTGCCCTGGCGTGCGCTTCACTGGTGGAAGTACGCACAACGTACCGCCGAAGAACGGGGCAGCATTCGGACCGGCGGTGGAGTAGAGCAGCATCCCTGCCTTGTGGTTGAGGATCTGTTGCGCCTCCAACAGGAAGGCCTGCGTCCCTGAGGCCATCGGAATTCCCAGTGTACTCATCGCCGGCACACAGCCTTGCGAGTTGACCTTCGCAACGCAATATCCCGCGGGCGCACCACATCTTCGATGGAACACGTCGAAGTTCAAGTTGGAGTCTCCGGGAACGAGGTTACTGGCAATGCTGTGGAAGACGACCTCAACCGCATCTCGCGAGAGAGAAAGAAGGTAGGAATCGCCGTTCGACTCGATACCGTTCGCGTTGACGCTGATTCGCTCGAGCTGTTGAGTCACGCGGTCATGCAGGAATACATCCCATGCGCCGTTGTTGTCGCTGGGCACGAGGTTTGTGGCCCTGCTAGTGAAAGCAACAAATCGACCATCAGGGGAGATTGAGGGACTCGTGCTCCAATTGTTGGCTTGAGACAATGTCGAACTGACGTTCACCCGTTCAGTCCGACCTGTGCCCATGTTTCGAACGAAGACATCGATCTGACCGTTGGTATCCCCAACTACCACATTTGAAGCTGCGCTCAGGAAGGCAACAAGCTGACCATCCTCGGAGCAAGCCGGCTCTTCACTGGGGCCGTTGCAGGCCTGGCCCGCGAGTCCGACGCTTACGACGCTTGTGGTACCCAACACCCGATCGCGTCGAAATATGGTCCCCACGGGAGACGCGTAGCCCGAAACGAGATTGGTAGCTGCACTGCCAAAAACGACGAAACGGCCATCACGCGAAATGTCGCCACCATCAAGGCCTCCTGAATGGTTGTTGCCGACTGTTCCCGTCGTGCTGATGCTGACAAGGTCGGTGGTACCCGAAACGAGGTCCCGGACGAACACATCGAAACAGTTGTTGTTGTCCCCAGGAACCAGCAGGCCGTAGTAACTCGGAAAGACGACGTATCGGCCATCGCCACTGATGCGCACATTGCCGATGCAATCCCCTTCGACCCCCGAGGTGCTCACGCTCACAAGGCTAGTCAGGCCAAGGGCTCGATCGCGAACGAAGGCATGCTCAAAGTTTCCAAGGCCCGGAACTAGATCGGTCGCTCGGCTATGGAAGGCGACCATCCGGCCGTCGTCGGAAATGCTGGCCCGTAGGGCGGAGTCATTGTTCCCCGACACTCCTTGAGATGTTTGACTGATCAGGTCCAGCGCCCCCGTCGTCTTGTCAACGAGGTAGATGTCGGCCAAAGCGGCATTGCCGTCCGACGGCAGCAGCGCCTGAGTGGTCGTGAAGGTCACGAAGCGACCGTAGGCCGAGATCGCACCATTCCATCCGATGGAAATCTCCTGCCCATTCACGTCAAGACTCGCGCGTTCAGTCAGGCAAGACTGAGCCCAGACCCGACCTTCGGAAAACCCAGTCAGAATGCAGCACATTCCTACCACGCCTTTCGCAAGCGCCAACAATCTCAAATGAATCGCCATGTAAGCACGTCCTGGATAAGGGGCATGTCGTTCAGGGGTCCTGGAACAGCGTCAAATCGGCCTGCGCTGCGGAGCGCTCCGCAACGCAAACCGACCTCAATGTGAGTCCCTCACGGGCAGGCAGTCGTCCCGCATGTCAGCGTCCCTGAGACGTTGCAGGAACCGTTCGATCCCGTGTCAGTCACCGTGTAACTGAAATTGCACGCCCCCCCACACTGCACCGAGTCGGTGTTCGTCTGCAGAAAGCAGGGAACCGGTGTTGTTGTACAGGCGGGGAGGCAATTGAACGAAAAGCTGTTGCCGCACTCCGTCCCGCTCACGGTGGTACAGGCACAACTGAAGCTGTTGTCGTAGTCGAGGGTCACGGCGAAGGTGCATAGACCCGCGCATGCTCCAGCTGTTGGGCGGCACTGGCCGCTCGTCGTCACCACAGTGACTCGGATCCCGATTGAACCGCAAGGACCTCCACCGTAGGTGCAAATACCGTTGGCTGGCGTAATCGAGACTGTCCCGGTGCAAGGCGCGTTGCAGGGGAAATACGGCTGCTGTGTCGTCGGCGCCGCAGTTGCGCCGACAAGCATGCAGGCACCGAAGGCGACGACGCCTGACACCCTCCGAATGAACCTGTTCATCTGTCCACCTCTCTTGACGCCGCTCTCGCAACGCCGGTCATGGTTATCGGCTCAAGCGTTCCATCGCGGCGTCGAACCGACGAACG
>JANMRV010000261.1:0-2122 GCA_031388685.1 Planctomycetota bacterium | reverse complement strand
TGGCCGTGGCGCTGTCCGCGTCGCTGCGAACGAGGACCGTGCCTCCGATCGCCGGCGTGGCGAGCTGGCGACTCGGCGTCAGCGTGCTTCCGCACGAAGGTATCCAGCCCCACTGCGGCAGGATGTAGTCGGTGGTTTGCGAGTACAAAAGCGTGCCGTCCGAACCCTTGCGGCAATCCAGGCGGAACGAACCGCCGGCCTGCGTCTTGACCGTGACGAGCACGTTGTTCTTCGCCGTGATCACAGGACTGCCGTAATGGATCCCCAAGAAGCCCGGCGGCACCAGATCGACGGGCGTCTGCCAGTGAATCGTCACCAGCGGCTGAGTCGCGACCGGCGACTTTGCCGTGTGCTGCGCGTTGTATCCGTAACCCGGCCAACCGCGCAGCCAGGTGTTGCCGCTGGGCGCGGCGGCGACCAGCGCTGCGGCGCCGAGCACTCCGAAAACTGCGACGACCAACGATGAACGACTGAACTGCATGAGGTGGGGCTCCTGGCCTGCGACGTTGCCCGGCCGCGAGAGAAGTCACGGGGATAGAACGGCCCCGATCCTAGCCGCATTGGAGGCGAGTGGGTGATCACAGACCGACTTCTGGCGGGGTTGCCACGAAGAACGAGCCATGGATCCCGACGGACCCCTGCGCGGCGGATCAGCGGCCCGGCGCCCGGGCCCTCACTAAGGCCCGACGGTGAACTCCAAACCGTTCGAGAGCGTCGAGTTGTTCGGGGCGGCGAAGCCGTTGTCGCGCCCCCAGCATTGCACGTCGACCAGCGTGCCGGGGACCTGCAGGTAGGGCGCTGGCGTCCCGCCCAGGGCTCCGACGGCGAAGGCATTCATGTCAAGCGAGTAGTTTCCCGAGCAATCGTTCGGCGGGGGATTGCCGCCCGACGTGATCGCGACCGAGCGTTTGAGCGGCGAGTTCACGCAACGCAGCCCGCCCTGGAAAGCGACCGCGGTACGTCCGGTATTCGTATAGAGGAAAAGACCTGGCTTGTTGTTGATCACGTTGCTCGCAGAGATCGTGAAGCCCGATCCGCTCGTTGCGCTCGGTGTGCCGACGGAAGAAATCGAAGGCAAGCAAGCCAGCGAATTGATCTTGGCGGTGCAATAGATCGTCGTCGGCGGAGCGGGATCGTTGAAAGCCAGCGTGTCGACGTTGAAGTCCGACTGGAAGTCGAGCTGCAACTCGTCGAAGAAGATGTTCGTGAAGCCGAAGTAGTTGTTCGGCTGCGTCTGATTCGAGAGGTTGCTGAACGAGTCGACGACGACGGGCCCGAGCATCGCGCGGAACACAGAAGGGCCGGCGGTGCTGATCTGGTGATAGACGAAGCTCAGATCGCTGATCGGTGTCGCGAACTTGATCGTGAGGGTGTTGGGCAATCCGGCAAAATCGTTGGTCAAAAATCCACCGACAAGGTTGTTGGAGACTCCGGTGGTGAAGTAGCTCGCGTGCGTCACCGTGATGCCAGGAATCTGCGTGGTGATCGGCGTGAAGTTGGGGAAGAAATTTGCTCCGAAGTCGATCACGTGATCGGGGCTCGTCAGGCCGGAGGACTGGGCGATGATCGCCTGTCCGAAGGCGGACGTCGTTGTGGTAACGAGCGTGAGAACAGCCGCGAACAGTGTGGTGGCGCGCATCGGGAGCCTTCGTGGAACGGTGGAGGCGGTTGGATCGAACGGATCGTGCTGGGACGCTTGCAGCCTACCTGACCTCGGTCGATTTGGGGGCGGAGCAAGTGGCGTGGCGCACGGAATTCATGCGGCCACAGAACTCGAACGTTCGCCCGGCCTGCGCCTAGGCGGCGTGGCGGCTCAGGCCGGAGCAACAGTCTTGGGCGCAGGATCCAGGAAAGCGACTTCGAGCCCATCGAGTTCATCGACGAACTGTGCTCCGAAGTAGTACTCGAGTTCGGCGCGCACGCCGCGATAGGCGCGCTCGCCGACATCGAGGCAGACGAGCGAGCCGTCGAGCACTTCGTCGGCAAGTGTGAGCGTGCCTTCGCCGAAGGTCAGCGGAAAAAGCGCGCTGACGATCGGCTTGAAGTCGTGATAGTCGAGTCCTTTCGCCAGCGCAAATCCGTGCAGCATGCAGCCGCGGCCCTTGCGCGCGAGGAACACGCA
>JANMRV010000238.1:0-9425 GCA_031388685.1 Planctomycetota bacterium | reverse complement strand
TCCAGAACATCGACTACGCGCCGACGTTCATAGACATGACCGGCGGCCAGGTCCCCGACGGCTTGCACGGGCGATCCATCGTTCCCCTCCTGCGCGGTGAGACGCCGGTCGGCTGGCGCAAGAGTGTCTATTATCATTACTACGACAAGAACGGCGCGCACAACGTGGCGAATCATTATGGCGTGCGCACCGAGCGTCATACACTGGCGCATTATTACGAGACGGACGAATGGGAGTTGTTCGACAACGAAAAAGATCCCGAGCAACTTCGGAGCTATTACGACGATCCGGCTTATGCCAGAACGCTCGCCGAACTGAAGATGGAATTGCGCCGCCTTCGCATGCTTTACCAGGATAGCGACGAGGCGGAACCTGCCAAAGGAAAGTGACGGGCAGGTGGAGGGTCACCCGGAAGAACGCAAAGAGAGGAGCGAACTTCCAAGCCCCTGATTATTGGGGCTCTCCGGCAGGTTTAGTGGAAGCGGAATCATCACCTGCGCCCGCACTGGCGCGCCGGCACGTCGCGCGTATCGCTGAGTCAGGCACCAACACCGCCGGCCTTGCTTCGTCCGCGCGCGAGCGCTCGGACGAAGAAAGGCCGGCGGCTACGACTGGCTCCGTCCTAGTAGTAGCAGACGAAGTACTGCATCGCGTTCGAGAGCGACGAGTTGTTGGGCGCCGCGAAGCCCGGATCGCGGCCCCACCATTGGCAATACACCGTCGTGCCTTGTTGGAGGAGGTCAGGTTGAGGCGTGCCACCGAGCGCTCCATGGGCGAACGCGTTCATGTCGATCTGGTACACGCCCGAACAATCGTTGCCGGTCGGGTTTCCGCCCGAGACGACCGGCGTCGAGCGCCTGACCGGTGCGCGAACGCACAGCGTGCCGCCCTGGAATGGATTGGCGACCGAGCCGTTCGTGCCGTAGAGCAGCATTCCCGGCTTGTTGTTGCGCACGTTCACGGCGCTGATCGTAAAGGGGCTGGTGTAGTACACGCTGGCATGCATCGTCGCCGAGATTGACGGCGTGCAGCCCAGCGAATTCACCTTGGCCGTGCAGTACGTGCTGTTGGGCGCCACGTTGTACAGATACGGCCCGGCATGCACGGTCGGCCCCCAGTTGCCCGCATTGTCGATCGGACGCACGTGCTCGTAGTAGAAGCCGCTCACCGTGATGAGCCGCGCGATCGACGTCGCGCTGGGCAACTCGTTCACCACGCTGGGCTCCGTGTCCGGATATTGGTCGAACTCGACTCCATATCCAGCGAGCCCCGATTCGGGATCGAAAACCGTGTTCCAGTATCCGCCGAACGAGCTCAAGCCCTCACCGCCGACCCAGTAGCCCGGGCTCAGCGCCGATCCGACATTCGTCGCCGCGGGCGGCGCGAAGTAGTCGACGTAGAACGGACCGATCGCGATCGCCGGACTCCAGTTGCCGCAACGATCCACGGAACGCATGTTCAGGTACGACGGCGAGGAGCTCGAGTTGAGAAAGGTCAAATAGCTGTTGCTCGCGCCCTGATTCATCACGGTGCCGGGGTCCTGGGGAGCGCCCATGGAGACGGCAATCGCGTAGCCCTCTACGCCCGCGATGTTGTCGCTCGGAGTAGGCCAGTAGAACTGCGCCACAGCGGAATTCGACCAGACCCCTGGAACGTGAGTTATCGAGTAGGGACTCGGCGCATCCGGCGGCGTGCCGTCGACCGTGATGAACGTGTTGTAGTCGACGAGCGTGTTGAAGTTGTCGCCGCGCGCCCTGGGCTCCCATAGCCAGGTCCCTTCCCACGCCCAGCTCATGTTCCAATCGACGGCGCGTCCATAGCCGCGCGGGATGTTTCCGAGCATGACATCGCGTCCGCCCTGATGGTTGTTGGTGACGTTGGCCTGCGATCCGTCGAACAGTCCCATCGTCGCCGAGTGCACCGTGCCCCAGAGGTCACCGACATCGAGGAATGCCGCCGATGCGCTGAACGAACTCGTGTTCCATACGTAGGTGCTGATCGACGTCTGTTGGTTGGGCTGGATGAAGCTATCCGACACCGTGGTCTGCATGCCCAGCGTCGGCGTCGTCGAGCCCATCACGAAGTACACCGTCACGCCCATGCGCACGGTCGAATTGAACGTGACGGCCTGCGGCCAGACTTTCCAGCGCCAGGCTCCCGCCGCCGGGTTGTCGAGGATGCGGATCTCGGTGTTGTCCTTCAAAGACTGCTGCGCGGTCCATTCACCGCTGTTGCCGTTGAACGGATCGACCGGATCCTGATCGATGTACAGATCCCAGTTGTTGACCAGCGCCTGGCCGGCGCCCGCTGAGGCCGAGTCCTCGTCGTAGTGCATGCACACGACGATGCGCGTGGCTCCGATCGGCACTTGGAAGTCCGCGTAGTTCCAGTTGCCCGACCACTGGTCGAAGGTCCAGGTGTTCCACCAGGAATCACTGGTGCCCAGGACCATGCGCACGCCGTCGATTCGCCCCGCGCCGAATGTGTTCATGTGGTCCGAGCTCGCGGTCGGCGGCGCCGACAGCACGACATTGTCCTTCGTGGTTGCGCTGGCCATGAGCACGGACTGGACCGCGCAGGAGCGGTAACGCAGCCAGGAGTTCGCGTCCAAGAGCTGTTCGACAAGGCCGGTGACGTGCGGCGCTGCCATGCTCGTTCCGGACATTTCCTTGTAGCCGTTCCCCGAGTTCGCATCGACCGACATGATCTGTGTGCCCGCTGCGCTGACATTGGGTTTCCAGCGACCGTCCGCGCACGGACCTCTGCTCGAGTTCCAGGCAAGAATGCCCGGGTCGTAACCATTGACCACCCAATCGGTCACCGATCCGACCGTCAGCACATTCTTGGCCGAGCCTTCCTGGCCGATCGTCGAATCGTTCGGTCCGGAGTTTCCCGCAGCGAAGATCCAGGCCTGGCCCGTCCAGTAGACCTGGTTGTCGAGAATTCGCGGGTTGGCCTCGCTGCCGATCCACCCGCCTTGTGTCGCAAGCGTGCCCCAGGAATTGTTGATCGCCACCGGCCTTGGCGACCAGGAGACGCCGTCGAACACATCGGTGTTCATCACCGAAGCGACCGACGCGAGGGAGAAGGCCGGGATGCCGCACGCGTTGGTGCCGATACGCGCGAGGAACGCTCGGCCGCTGCCGCCGTACCGCGCAAGGCCCGGCGCGTTGCCGGCGAGGCTGGGAGTGACATTTCCGCCGCCCAGGATTGTTCCAAGGACATGCGTGCCATGTTCGCAACCATCTTCGAACGGAGAGCCGGAACCAGAGAAGTCCCAGCCTGTCGCCCAGACCGCGCTGAGATCCTGGTGGCCAAGGTCGAAGCCGCTGTCGACTTCGCCGACGGTCACCGCCTGTGAATTTCCGCCGCTGTAGAAGGCGCGGACGATGTCGTTGGAGACCATCGGCCTGGACTCGTCGTGGGAGAAAGTCGGCGCGAGGTCGGGTTCGACGAACTGCACGAAGTCGAGCGCGAGCAAATTTTCGAGCGTGCTCGGTGCGATGCGCGCGCGGAAAGCGTGGATCGCATCGACGTACTCGACGATTTCAATGCCGAGCTGCTGCAGAGCGCGTTCTTGCCGGCCGCCGCTGCGCGTGAGCATCGTCGCGGCGCTCGTGCCAGGACGCTCGGTGCCGGAGTCCCACAGGCTCGACGAAGCGACAACTGACCGTTGCGCGCCGGATTCGAGGTCGGACTCGAAGATGTCTATCCACACATCGACTGACTCGGTAGCTGGGTTCAGCGCGAGTTGCCTCGCTAGTTCCGGGTGCAGTTTTTGCTGCGGAGTCGACACGCCGATCCAACGCACGAAGTCGAGCTGCGCGCAGGCGTTGATCGCCGCGACAGGAACCGCGGCCTTGAGGCAGTAATGCGGGTGAAACGACAACGGCTTGATTCCGAGGCTCTCGAGCGCCGCGATGCGCGCCGGGGTCATGCGCTTCTCGAACATCACGAAGGCGTAGGTCTCGCTGCGTCCCGCGGCCAGCGCAGCGGACGCGGCATGCACGAGCGCCGGATCGACGTGTTCATCGGCCGGCGGATACAGCGCTCCTGCGGCGAAGCTCAGGAAGTATGGATTGCCCTCGGCCTTGGCGACGATCTCATCACCTCCAGGACCGGTCTTGATGACCGTGCGGCCGGGCAGCGGAACCGAATCGTCGAGTTCCGCCGGCAGGCCTGCTCCCACGCCAAGCATCTCGTTCCTAGATTGCAGCGGCGGCAACGCAGCTCCCGGATAGATCGGCTGAATCACCGTCGGGGTCACGATCGGGCCGACGGGCGTTGCCGGCGACTCGATGGCGCGGCGCGCCTCCTGGGCCTGGATCAGTGCAAGGAAAGGGAAGCTGGCGACGGCCAGACCGAAGGCGATTTTGCGCATGGGGACAGCTCGGTTGGAGACTTGCGGCGTGCGAAAGGCACCCGGTAACAGGTCACACGCAAGTGCTGTCCGCCGGAGATCACACCAAGGCAAAAATCTTCTGCCGCTCGCAATCCGGGTACTGCCGGCCTGATCCTGTATCTGCTGCAACCGGCCCCTGAACAGCGCGCCAAGAGCCTCCCCCGTTCATGCGGACACTGGCTTGGGTGGCAGCTGCAGTCGACGTTGAGGTTCGCCAAGCCGTCGAGGGGGCAGGGTTTTTGAGAAGTGCTTTCCTTCCCCAGCGCGGGAGCCACGCGTAGCCCGCGCAAAGCTGGCTCGGGCGCCGCGCGGCTTTGCTCTTCCATGAGGGGGGCCTACCCGTGTCAAGGGCCGGCCGGCAACCACCAAATCCGCGGAAGCTGTTACCGTGGCCAGGGGATGATGTGCTTGGACGTCCTCAGAGGGAGCGATGGACCCTGCTCGGTTTGACGCCGCCACCGCCGCGCTCGAAGTGTTCGCGGATTGGCTCTCGGAGCGCGAGAATGGGACGCGCGTCGAATTCGACGCACTCGTTCGCAAGCACCCAGGCCTCGCGGCCAGACTCGCTGAATTGCACGCGACCTGGAAACGGCTCGCTGCGGCCGGCGATCCAACGAACTCGGCACGGCGCGAGGGGATTTCGAGTCGCTCCGCAACGCAGAGCCTGCCCTTCGTCTCGCCAGGCGGAGAGCGGGACGAGGAAACCGGATCCGAGCTTTATTCCGCGCTGATCGCGCAGCTCTCGTCGCGCGGCTCGCGCTTTGGCCGCTACAAGTTCCACGGCGAGATTGCGCGCGGTGGGATGGGCGCAATCCTGAAGATCTGGGACGGAGAGCTGCGCCGCCACTTGGCCATGAAGGTGATTCTGGGCCAGGAGGATCTGCGCCCAAGCGGCTCCACACCGCCGGTCGAGAGCTCGAGGGTTGCGCGTTTCCTCGAAGAGGCGCAGGTGACGGGTCAGCTCGACCACCCGGGCATCGTGCCGGTGCACGAGCTGGGTCTCGATCCGCAGGGGCGCCTGTACTTCACGATGAAGCTCGTGAAGGGCGAAAGCCTGCACGCAATCTTCGAGCACGTGCGCGAGCGCAGCGACGACTGGACGCAAACGCGCACGCTCAACGTGTTGCTGAAGGTCTGCGAAGCGATGGCCTACGCGCACGACAAGGGCGTGATCCACCGCGACCTGAAACCCGCGAACGTGATGGTGGGAAAGTTCGGCGAAGTCCACGTGATGGACTGGGGGCTGGCGCGGATCGATGGCCTGAAAGATCGCAAGGACATCCGCATACGCGAGCGGCCGCAGCGCAGCGCCGACCTGCAGGGTGTGCGCGCCGACAAGCGCGAACAGACGCCGGACTCGCCGCTCTTCACTATGGACGGCGACGTGGTCGGGACTCCTGCCTACATGCCGCCGGAGCAGGCCGCTGGAAAAATCGAGGAGGTCGGGCCGCACTCGGATGTCTACGCGCTCGGCGCGATGATCTACCACCTGCTTGCGGGGCACCCACCCTACCTTCCGCGCGAGCTGCGGCTCGACAACCACGCAGTCTGGGCACGCGTGCAGGCGGGTCCGCCGCTGCCGATCGAGCAGCTCGCGCCGGATGCGGCGCCGGAACTCGCTGCGATCTGTAATCGGGCGATGTCGCGCGACTGGAGGCGGCGCTACCGCGACATGTCGGAGCTGGCCGCGGATCTTTCGGCCTACCTCAACCAGCGCGTGGTGAGCGCCTATGAGACCGGCACGATCGCCGAACTGCGCAAGTGGGTCGTGCGCAACAAAGGCAGCGCGGCTGCGAGCGCGGCGGCATTGCTGATCGCGATCACGGGCCTGATCTGGAACTCGGAGACCCAGCGCGCCGCGCGCAAGGACATCGAGGAAAAAATCCAGGAACTGCGCCTGACCAACGCCTCATTGGACGAGCAGCGTCAGCACGCGAAGCGGAACGAAGATCGTGCAAGGCAGCAGAGCTATGTGGCCAACATCGTGGCCGCTGACGCGAGCTTTCGCGCCAACGAAGTCCGCGAGGCCAGGCGACGGCTCGAAGTCTGTGATGCGGGACTGCGAGGTTGGGAGTGGCGCTATCTGCAGCTAGCGACCGACACCAGCCGCGCGGTGCTGCGCGGACATGATCATCAGGTTCATTGCGTCGCTTTCAGCCCAGACGGCGCGCGCGTAGCATCCGCCTCGTTCGACGACACGGTCCGAGTGTGGGACGTGGCCAGCGGTGAAACTTCGTTCGTTCTCGCTTTGGAACAGGAGCGTGTCCACGCCCTCGCGTTCTATCCAGATGGCGTGCGAGCTGCATCGGGTTCGTGGGATGGCACCATTCGCGTGAGGAATGTGAGCAGTGGCGAGATTCTGCTCGTCCTGCGCGGGATCGAGTCCACCATCGAGTCCATCGCGTTCAGTCCCGACGGCTCGCGCCTGGCATCCGCCGCTGGCGACAGTGCGGTCCGCGTGTGGGATGCAGCCAACGGCGAGAGCCTGGGCGTCCTGAGCGGACACTCTGATTTGGTGACCTCTCTCGCATTCAGCCGCGACAGTTCGCGAATCGTGTCGGGTTCCAGGGACTCCACGATTGGAGTGTGGAACGCGACCAGTGGCGAACGCCTGTTCAGCCTGCGCGGCCACAATAAGCCGGTCACTTCCGTCGCGTTCAGTCCCGGCGGTTCGAGGATCGCATCGGCGTCGCTCGACGGCACGGTTCGCGTGTGGGACACGAGCAGCGGAGCGAGTCTGCTCGTCCTGCCTGGGCACGGCACGTGGGTCCAAGCCGTGGCGTTCAGTCCTGACGGTTCGCGGATCGCCTCGGGCGGCCGTGACAATGCGATTCGCCTGTGGAACTCGATCAGCGGCGAAGGCGTCGCCGTCCTGCGCGGGCACCTCGGCGGCCCGATCGCGATAGCCTTCAGCCCCGATGGCTCGCGAATCGCCTCAGGATCGTATGACCTGACGGTGCGACTGTGGGACGCGCCCTTCAGCGAGAACTCGTTCGTTTTTGCCAGACATTTCGGTGGCGTCAACTCGATCTCGTTCAGCGCCAACGGATCACGCCTTGCCTCGGCCTCGGAGGACAGGACGATCCGCGTGTTCGATGCGACCAGCGGCGAATTCATGCTCGACCTGCGTGGGCACGATGCTCAGGTCACCTCTGTCGCCTTCAGTCCCGACTCCTTGCGCCTCGCATCGACTGCGTTCGACGGCACGCTACGAGTGTGGGACGCGTCGAGCGGAAAAAGCGTGCTGGTCGCGCGCGATGCGGTCCGACTGCTCTATTCGGTTGCCTTCAGCCCCGATGGCTCGCGCCTCGCATCGTGCTCGGAGGACAAGACAGTCCACTTGTGGAACGCGAAGACGGGCGAGAGCCTGCTCGTCCTGCGCGGCCATGACGCGGCGGTGTTCTCAGCAAGCTTCAGCTCTGACGGCTCGCGAATTGCCTCGGGATCGCGTGACCAGACCGTGCACGTGTGGGATGCGACCCGTGGCGAGTGCTTGCGAGTGCTGCGCGGGCACGTCAACGAGGTTCAGTGCGTTGCCTTCAGCCCGGATGGCTCGCGCATCGTTTCGGGCTCTATCGACGGAGAGGTCCGCGTGTGGCAGGCCAGCGACGGCGAATGCCTGCGCGTGCTTCAGGGGCATGAGTCGCGAGTCTATTCCGTTGCCTTCAGTCCCGACGGCTCGCGGATCACATCGGGTTCCGAGGACAATACCGTGCGCGTGTGGAACGCCGACAACGGCGAGGAGTTGCTGGTCCTGCGCGGACACACTGGGGAGGTCAAATGCGTTGCCTTTCATCCGGACGGCACGCGCCTCGCCTCGGCCTCGATGGACAGCAGTGTTCGCCTCTGGGAATCGTGCAAGAACCCGCTGGCTGACCAAGCCAGGCGGACCGTAGGTAGTGCGACGGATCTCGTTCAGTCGCTCTTCGATCGCCTGCTGCTCGTCGAGCCCATCGTCGAGCGCCTGCAAAACGACGCGGCACTGCGCGAAGATTTGCGATCGGTCGCCCTCAGGCTGGCGCGCTTGCATCGGTACGACGCCAAGGCCATGAATGAGGCGAGCTGGCGCATCGTGGGTCGTCCGGGAAACGATTTGGAGGCCTACGCACGAGCGGCACAGTTCGCACGGATCGCGTGTGAACTCCAGCCTGACGTGGGGAACTACGTCAATACGCTCGGGGCCGCGCAGTACCGACTTGTCGAATACGAAGAGGCGCTCGCGACGTTGACTCGATCCAATGAGCTCAATCACGCGGAACAGCCGACGGACATGGCCTTCCTCGCCATGGCACACCACCAAGTCGGAAACGTGGAAGCGGCCCAGGCGGCCCTCGCACAGCTTCGAGAATGCGTGCGCACTCCGCGCTGGGCCGCAGATGCCGAATCGCAGATACTCCTCGAGGAAGCAGAGAGCCTGATCACGGGTTCTTCCCTCTCCGAACCCAGCATGAAGTGATGTCGCGCAAGCGACGCCAGCCAGCCCGCGGGCTGGGCGTGACGTCCGATGCGAGCTTGGATCACCGCTCGCAACAGTGGATCGAACTCACCCGCGGCAGCGACCACGTTGCACTCGGCGAATTGCCAGCTCGGCACCTCAGCTCGCGGCGTTCCCACGCTCCGAGCACCCCGCGGAGGCGGTGAAAGGCATGATCAGGAGCTTGGAACGACTCCCTATCCTTCAAGCAGGCGCTTGCAGAAAACTCGCGCTCAGAACTTTCCGTTGACGAGGATCGACGCCTTCTTGTCCTTGACGCTCATATCGCCGGTCACTCGCAGGCCATGCCCAATACTGACGCCTGCTTCTTTGTTGAGCATGTCCCGATACCACTTGTCCATTCCCTTCTGCCACTCGGGAATTGATTTGCTGTCGTTGGGGACCTTCGTTTTCAAGATGCTGTTGATGCGATCGCTGCTGCTCTTGGCTTGAGTCAGGTAGGACTTGTCTATGTTTTCGAGCGCCTTGCGCAGATCGACTGTGCGTGCCTTGTCGTCCTTCGATGGGTCCTTCTTCTTGGCAAGTTGG
>JANMRV010000225.1:0-21871 GCA_031388685.1 Planctomycetota bacterium | reverse complement strand
GCTGTGGAAAGCCATTTCCTCGTCCCGGTCCTTGCAGATGCGCAGGATCGGCGCGCGCACGTATTCCTCGGGCCCCACGAAGGAAAACGTCTGATCGAGCCAGGCGAGAATCGCTTCGCTGTGTTCCGCCACGCGCCGCGCGTACTTCTCGTCGGTATGGTTGAGCACCAGGAATCGGCCGACCTGTAGCGTCTGCCAGCCCGGTTGCACGGCCGACTTGGCCTTGGCGTGCAGCGACTCCTCGAGCGAAACGCGGCGCGCCTTGCGCTCTAGCGGCGTCATCTTTTCCGTGTCGTCGATGATGATCTTCTGCTCGCCAGTGGCAGCGCTCGGCAAACCGCCCGCGGTGCGCGGGATCAGCTTGAACGACTTGAGCGTGTCGTAAATTGTGTCCTTGAGCTTGGGCAGCGCGGTTTCGAGCACTTCCCAGTGGAACGCGAAGTCGACTTCAGGTGTGTGAAACACCCAGCAGATGATGCGCTTGGGCCCGTCGCGCGTAAGTTTCTCGACCTTGATCTCGTATTGAGTGATATCGACATCGTCTAGCTTGACGTCCTTCTTGTCGGAGACGAACCAGCCTCCTCCCGAATACGTCTTCTTCATGTAATCCAGATAATCCTTGTAGGGATTGGTGATCAGGATCACGTAGCGATCTTCGCCCTTGGGGTCCTTTGTCTTGCGCAGCTTCGCTTCTTCGCGAACTTTTTCGGTGACGAACGCGATCACGACCGCGGCTGGCTTGTGGTCGTAGGTCCAACCGCCCTCGGGATCGGTGTAGAAGTAGTTGTGCTCGCACAGGAGCTTTGCGACCTGCCATTGCTCCTCGAGTTTGAGCGGAATGCGCGCCCACTCCTTGGGTGACTTGAACTTGAATCCGTAGCGATCGTCCTGGAAGACGTTCTTGTCCTGGGTAGCCTGCGCCGGCAACGCAGTGGGACGCGCGCTGGCGACGGGCACGAAGCAAGTGATCGCGAGTAGCGCGGAAACGAAGCTCGACGCGAAGCGCATGGGTGACTCCTGTTCAAGGCCGTGGGTGAAGCGCCTGCACGTGCAGTCGGACGCACACACCATCGTTGTCGGGAAGTTGCCGAACGCCGCCGCGGCCAGGGATGTTGGACACGGCACCGAAACGAGGAAGGACACTGGGAGTGCGCCTTCGACGCCGACATGGTACTCATTTTTCGGCTCCTGAAAGGGCCCGGCAAAGACCGTCCCCGAAGGCCGCGGAGAGCACCTTGCGAGCCCGGGCTCGAGATGCTGAACCTCCGCCTTACGGCATCTCCGAGCGCGATCGAGCCTGCTGGCCGGTGTGTTATAGCTGCACCCCCGAAGGGCAGGCGATGAACCAACGCGAACGATTCCGAGGCTGTCTCCAGGGACTCGCGGCCGGCGACGCGCTCGGGACCACGCTCGAATTTTGCGCGCGCGGTTCCTTCGAACCGTTGACCGACATGGTCGGCGGTGGTCCGTTCAAGCTGCGGCCCGGGCAATGGACCGACGACACTTCGATGGCACTGTGCCTGGCAACGAGCCTGGTCGAGTGCGCCGGCTTCGATGCTCGCGATCAGATGCAACGCTACTGCCGCTGGGCCGACGAGGGTTACTTGAGCAGCACCGGAACGTGTTTCGACATCGGTTCGACCGTGCGAGCCGCACTGCGGCGATTCCAACGCGACGGGAATGCCTGCGCGGGATCGAAGCAGCCCGACAGTGCGGGCAACGGATGCATCATGCGGCTCGCGCCGATTCCGATGTACTTCTTCCCTGATCTCGAGTCAGTGGAGCGATTCGCAATCGAGAGTTCGCGCACCACGCACGGCGCACAGGAGTGCATCGATGCCTGCCGACTTTTCTCGCGGATCCTGTGCCGCGCGCTGCTCGGCGAGTCCAAGATCGATGTCCTGTTCGCGGACAGCGCTGCTTTCGCCGGGGCGAAAAGCATCGTCGAGATCGCGCGCGGCTCCTACGCGGCGAAGGCCCAAGCGCAGATCCGCGGCTCTGGTTACGTCGTGAAGAGCCTCGAAGCGGCTCTGTGGGCCTTCGCTCGAACGGACAACTTCGCCGATGCGGTTCTGCTGGCGGCCAATCTCGGCGAAGATGCCGACACGACTGCGGCGATCACGGGTCAGGTCGCGGGCGCGTTCTACGGCGAGCCCGGTATTCCCGCGCATTGGCTGGAGCGATTGACCTTCCGCGCAGAGATCGCGAATCTGGCCGATCGACTCGCGACGCGAGCGCCGCCGCCCAATGTCCAGCATCGCTGACCCACGGGTTCTCGCGCGCCTGGAGTCGCGCATCGCGGCATTGCGCGCGGACAACGCGCGACGCTTTGGCACGCTGACTCCGGCCGCGATGCTCTGTCACCTTGCCGACGGATCCTGGATTTGATCTGCGTCCAGCCGATCGGGTAGGGTCGAGACAGATTGCGCGAACATCGTCTCCAGGCCTTCAAGAACGCGACCTGCACATAGCCACCATGACCAAGATCTACGTCGTCTACCACAGCCAGTACGGACACACGAAGTTGCAGGCCGAAGCCGTGCATCGCGGCGCGGCATCGGTCAGCGGCGTCACTGCCGTGCTTTTCAGCGCCGAGGAAGCCACCGCGCGCATGGACGAGTTGGATGGCGCCGACGGGATCATCTTCGGCTGCCCGACGTACATGGGCAGCTTGTCAGCCGGTATGAAAATGTTCATCGAAGCCGCGGCAAAAAAGTGGTTCACGCTGGCCTGGAAGGACAAGGTCGCCGGCGCGTTCACGAATTCGAGTTCGTTCTCCGGCGACAAGCTGAACACGCTCGTCGGACTGATGATCAACGCGATGCAGCACGGCATGATTTTCGTCGGCCTGGGCATACACCCGGCGTCCAGCAAACCCGACTCGATGAACTCGATCGAAGGCCCCGGGCCGGAAGTGACGAACCGCGTCGGTTCGTCCATCGGCCCGATGGCGGCGAGCTTCCAAGTCAAGCCGCCCGCCGCGCCCTCGAAGGGCGACCTCGCAACCGCCGAGGGCTATGGCGTGCGGGTCGCAACGATCACGGCGCAACTGAAGAAGGGCCGCGGCTAGTTGCCGGTGCGCCCGGGCCTGCTGGAACTGCACGCCAGATGAAGCTGCTCGGAGCCTCGGCGATCTACTTCGCGATCGTCTTCGGCGTGGGTTTCGGGCTGGGGACGATCAGGACACTGCTCCTGGTACCGCGGCTTGGAGTCAGAACGGCCGAGTTGCTCGAGATGCCGTTGATGCTCGCTGCAGTCTTCGTCGCCGCGCGCTGGGTACAACGTCAATTCCTGGCAGAACGGTCCGGTCGCGCCCGTCTCGTGGCCGGTTTCATCGCGCTGGCCCTGCTCTTATCAGCGGAAGTCCTGCTCGGAATGGCGCTGCGCGGACTCACGCTGCGTGAAACGCTGCTCGGTCGCGACCCGGTGAGCGGTACGGCGTACTACCTGAGCCTGTGCGCGTTCGCGCTGATGCCCTGGTTCCTGGGCCGCTCGCGCTGACCTGTCCTCGGCCTGGATCCTTGGCCGTAATTGGTCGGGGCGAGAGGATTTGAACCTCCGACCTCTGCAACCCCATTGCAGCGCGCTAGCCAAACTGCGCCACGCCCCGACCGGTTGAGAACCGGGGAGGATAGCGAGGGGTCGCGATTTCCTCAAGGCCGTTGGGGAAGCGGCGGCACGTGAATCGCGCTCGAAGCGCGAGATCGCGCCCGAGATCGGCTTGCTCGGCACCGGCCGCGAGGGGAGACTGCGCGCGCAACGGCTGACTCGCCCCACTTTCGTCGTGCTCGAGGAGATCCGCACGTGACAGTCGATCTGGAAATCAACGGCAAACGGCTTTCGGTCGCCGCTGACCCGAGCACCCCGCTCCTGTGGGTCTTGCGCGAGGATCTCGGCCTGACCGGCACGAAGTTCGGATGTGGCGTGGCGCAATGTGGCAGCTGCACGGTGCACGTCGACGGCAAGGCGGTGCGCTCCTGTGTGCTGCCGCTTTCGGAAGTCGCAGGCTCGAAGATCACGACCATCGAAGGCCTCGCGGCGGATCTCGCCAATCCTTTGGTCAGCGCCTGGGTCGAGCTCGACGTACCGCAGTGCGGCTACTGCCAGTCGGGCCAGATCATGAGCGCTGCAGCCCTGCTCGCCGAACGCGCCAATCCCAGCGACAACGAAATCGACGCCTGCATGTCGGGCAATGTTTGTCGTTGCGCGACCTACGTGCGCATCAGGAAAGCGATCCACCGCGCGGCGACTATGAAGCGAGGTGGAAAATGAGCACGCCTACGATGATCGATCGGCGCAACTTCCTGCGCGCCGGCGCCGCGCTCGGCGGCGGGCTGTTGATCGCGATCCAGTTTCCGCTCGAGGCCGAGGCGGGCGAGAAGCCCGCGGAACAAGGCGAAAGGCCGTTCACGCCGAATGCCTTCGTGCGCATCGCCACGAACGGCAAAGTCACGGTGATGATCAACAAGTCCGAGATGGGCCAGGGCGTATCGACAGCGCTCGCCATGCTCGTCGCGGAAGAACTCGACGCCGATTGGAAGGACGTCGGTTTCGAATTCGCGCCCGTTGATCCGGTCTACAACCATCCGGGCATGCCGCTGCAATTCACCGGCGGCAGCACGAGTGTCATGGGCATGACCGGACCTTTGAAACAGGCCGGCGCCATGGCGCGTGCGATGCTCATTTCCGCGGCGGCCATGGAATGGAAAGTGCCGGCCTTTGAATGCGAAACGACCCCGGGCTTCGTGATCCACGCGAAGCGCGGTTATCGCGCGAGCTATGGCGAGCTCGTTGTCGCGGCGGCGGTCGCCGAAGCACCCAAGGATGTCGTGCTCAAGGATCCGTCGACGTATCGCATCCTCGGCAAGTCCACGCGCCGGCTCGACACGCCGAAAAAATCCACGGGCGCGGCCATCTTCGGGATCGACGTCGCCCTGCCGGGCATGCTGACGGCCCTGGTCGCCCACGCGCCGGTCTTCGGCGGCAAGGCGTTGAAGTGGAACGAAGCCGCGGCGCTGGCCGTGCCGGGAGTGCGCAAGGTGTTCGCGGTGCCCTCGGGCGTCGCGGTGGTCGCCGAACGATACTGGGCTGCGAAACAAGGGCGCGACGCGCTGGCGGTGCAGTGGGACGAAGGCGCGAACGCGAACTTTTCGAGCGAAGAACTGCGCGCGCAGTATCGCGAGCTGGCGAAACAGCCAGGCCAACTCGCGCGCCAGGACGGCGACGCGGCGCACGCGCTCGCGGGCGCGGCACAGAAGCTCGAAGCCGACTACGAACTACCCTATCTCGCCCACGCGCCGATGGAGCCGCTCAATTGCGTCGTCGATCTGCGCGCGGATTCGTGCGAGCTGTGGGTCGGCAGCCAGTTCCAGACCGTCGATCATGCGACGGCCGCAGCAGTCGCGGGACTGAAGCCCGAACAGGTCAAGCTGCACACGACCTTCCTCGGCGGCGGTTTCGGCCGCCGCGCGAATCCGGCCTGCGACTACATCATCGAAGCCGTCGAAGTCGCGAAAAAGGCCGGCGCGCCGATCAAACTCGTCTGGACGCGCGAGGACGACCTGCGCGGCGGTTATTACCGGCCGCAATGGCATAGCCGGATCGCGGCGGGAATTTCCGCGACCGGAACCCTCGAAGCCTGGACGCACACGATCGTCGGGCAGTCGATCATCGCCGGAACGGCCTTCGAGCCTTTTTTGATCAAGGACGGCATCGACGAGACTTCCGTCGAGGGCGCGGTCGACATTCCCTACTCGATACCCAACGTGCGCGTCGATCTGCACACGACGCAGGTCGGTGTGCCGACCCTGTGGTGGCGTTCGGTCGGCCACTCGCACACTGCGTTCGTGGTCGAGAGTTTCATCGACGAAATCGCCCACGCGACGAAGACCGAGCCGATCGAGCTGCGCCGGCGCTTGCTCGCGAAAGATCCGCGGCGCCTGGCCGTGCTCGAAAAGGCCTGGAAAGCAGCGAATGCACGCGCGCTGCCCGCCGGCCACGCGCGCGGAATCGCCGTGCACTTCTCCTTCGCGAGCTACGTCGCGCACGTGATCGAAGCCTCGATAGAAAAAGGCAAGTTGCGCGTGCACCGCGCGGTGTGCGCGATCGATTGCGGCCGCACGGTCAACCCCGACACGATCGTGGCGCAACTCGAAGGCGCGGTCGGTTTCGCGCTGACGGCCGCGCTCTACAGCGAGATCACGCTCGACAAGGGCCGCGTCAAGCAGTCGAACTTCCACGATTACCGCATGCTGCGCATGCCACAGATGCCCGAGGTCGAAGTGCACATCATCGAGAGTCAGGAGCCCTCGACGGGTGTCGGCGAACCCGGCGTGCCGACGGTCGCGCCGGCCCTGTGCAATGCGCTGTTCCAACTGACCAAGAAGCGCATCCGGCGCTTGCCCATCCGTGCGGAGGACCTGAAAGCGTGAGAATCATCCATCAGATTTCGTTGCTGGGCCTGGGCCTGCTGCTCGCCGCCGCGAGTTGCGAGACGGCGCCCAGCGACCCGGGCGCCGACCTCAGCACCGAGGCCGGCCGCAATTCGGTCGCGGCCTGGGCCACGATCTACGCCGTGCTCCAGCATCCGCGTTGCGCCAACTGCCATCCCGACGATCGCACCCCCAAACAGGGCGAGGACATGCACGCGCATGCCCAGGACATCAAGGCCGGAGCGGATGGCCGCGGCGGATTCGGTCTGCACTGCGAGGGCTGTCACCGCGCCGTGAACGCCGGCCCGTCGCCGATGCCGCCGGGGGCGCCGGGCTGGCGCATGCCGAGCGAGGACATCCCGCTGGTGTTCGCCGGCAGGAGTTCCACCGAACTCTGCCGGCAACTCAAGGACCGCAGGCAAAACGGCAATCGCTCCGTGGAAGACGTCTTCGAACACCTTTCGAAGGATCCGCTGGTCCTGTGGGGCTGGGCTCCCGGCGAAGGCCGCACTCCGGTCCACATCAGTCACGAAAATCTCGTCAGCGCCGCGCGTGCCTGGATCGACGGCGGCTGCGGCTGCCCCGAGTAGCGCAAATTTAGCGCTTCTTTTTTTTGCGCGCCGCCTTGCAGCGACCGTGGATGATTTTGCAGGCGTTACGTCGAATTCCTGTCACGGTGTCCTCGCGAGCCAGCGCGCCTGCGTGGCATCCGGGCCCTGGCCCGAGAGGCGCCTCCCCGCACTATGGAAGCCGGACACGCGCAGCGCGCAATCCGACGCAACGACTCAGAACGCAAACCGCATGGAAAGTACGGCCTGGTGTATCCAGGCGAACGTGTAGACCTCGTCGTTGTCGGCGCCACCTTCGATCGTGCGGTAGCCCAGGCCGAACTCGAGCCGGTCGCTGAGCCTCCAATACGTTTTGAGCGCGGCGTCCACCGCGCGGCCCTGAGCAGCCCAGGCTCCGTCGACATCCAGCGAGAGTCGCCAGTCCCGGGCGAAGACGCAATCGCCGGCGAAATGCAGCAGCGGAACGAAGCCGGTGTTCGCCTTGCTCGCGCTCGTCCCGGCCTGCTCGAGTTCGATCGCCGCATCGCGCACATTGCCTGTCAAGCCGACGCGCCAGTCCCAGATTTTTCCATCGTGGACCACGTAGCGGTAGGTCAGTCGGTACGAGTCGAAACGGTAGCTCGCATCGGTGGGCAGTCCCGCGCTGAAGTTCTTGCCGGCAAAGGACACCGGTTGCGCGAGCGTGTCGGTGCCCGAGACTGACAGCGGCGCGTACAGCGCGCGCCATTCGTGGCGTTCGCTGGCACGCCACAACATGGAGAGTCTCCCCACGGGGAAAGGTCCGCTACCGGTGAGTTCGTCGAGCGCGAAGCGCGTGCCGGTGTCGCCCGGGATGGCGACGTCGTTGCGCGAGAACCAGGCGGCGCCTCCTTCGACTTCGATGACGAAGGGATTGGCGGGCGCGGGCGCGCTGCAAGCCGCCAGACAGCCGAGCGCCGCCCACGAGGCCCAGCGGATCGGCGGGAGCAAGGACTGCATGGAAGCCACAGGGTACTCGCGGCCCGCGCATCGATCGCAGCACGCGCGCGCCATTCGTGAATTCAGCACGAAAGGCTCAAGCATGCGAATCCCAAGCCCCGACCGTGAGGGCATGATTGGGGACTTGGAAATCTACTCTCATCCTCGGCTCGACAGGCTCACTGTGCGACCTGCTTGACCGTGAACGAACCGTTCGCGTTGGCCGTAACCATTGTCTTGCCTTCTTTGCCATCTAGTTCCTCGAATGCGGCATCGACAATGGCTCTCAGGTCGACAATCGCATCCTCAACTTCGTTCTCCGTCTTGCCTTCGAGCTTCTTTTGAAACTTGGCTGCCTCGCGTTTGAGAATGTCCTCGGCGAGCTTCTTGTGCTTCAGCTCGTGCTTCTTGTTGAGTTCCTCGGCTGCGAGTATCGCCTTCTTGTTCAAGGCATCGGGTTTGCCTTCGGACCAATGCGCGCGCCTGATATCTACGTTCAACGTGAAAACCACTTTGGAAACCGTTCCCTCGCTCAGGGAATATTTCGAGCTGATCTTGTAGGTGGTGTCGCCCATGATGCCTGGCCCCGCACCGACTGACTTGGTAACTCCCTCCATGAAGGCCTTGGCCGTGTCCGCCGAGATATTGACTAGTGTTTCGCCCATGATGAGTCCAGGTTCGTTATTGCCTGATCCGTGATCAGGTTGGTTCGTAGGCCGTCGATTGCCGACCGAATCGACGCGTTGGAAAACCGGCCTTGGTGCGGTTCATTCCACGTTAGCAGCATAAGCGTACGGTGATCTTTCCCCGAACAGGTGGAAACGCAGAGAAGGCTCTGGGAAGGTCTCGGCAAGGAGCTGTCCATGACGAAGTCACGGCCCAAAGTTCGGGCCTGAGGCGCTGCGGCTGACTTCGAGCCGGGTCGGACGGTGGAGGCGGTTGCCGGCAAGCTTGGCGTCCATGGCGACGGGGTTCGAAGCCGCGACGCATCGTGGATCGTCAGGGTTCGCCCGGCAAAGGCACGCGCGGGGCACTGTCCGTAGCTAGGGTGTGCTCCATGACGGACCAACCCGACGCCCGCATGCCGCGGCAGATCCCGTTCATCATCGCGAACGAGGGCTGCGAGCGCTTCAGCTTCTACGGGATGCGCAACATCCTGACGATCTTTCTGGCGGCGGCCTTCTTCAAGAATCTGCCGACCGCCGACGCCGAACGCGAAGCCAAGGACCTCTTCCACATCTTCGTCGCGGGTGTGTACTTTTTTCCCCTGCTCGGCGGCTGGCTGTCAGATCGATTCTTCGGCAAGTACCGCACGATTCTGTGGGTTTCGTTGGTGTACTGCCTCGGCCAGGCTTGCCTCGCGTACTTCGTCGACAAGCCCGTGGGCTTTTACGCGGGCCTTTTCCTGATCGCCCTAGGCTCGGGCGGCATCAAGCCTCTCGTGTCGACTTTCATGGGCGACCAGTTCGACCAGAAGAACAAGCACTTGGCCAAGCTGGCCTTCGACACCTTCTACTGGATCATCAACTTCGGCTCGCTGTTCGCATCGTTGTTCATGCCGAAGCTCTTGCAGGGCTGGGGACCGGCCGCCTGGTGGGGCTGGCATCCGGCCCAGGTCGCCTTCGCGATTCCTGGCGTGCTGATGTTCGTCGCCACCGTGTTTTTCTGGGGCGGCCGCAAGCGCTACGTGATGGTCCCGCCCGCGCCGCCGGATCCGCACTCGTTCACCCGCGTGGTACGCACAGCGCTCACGGCTCCGGGCGGAGGTGTGGGGCTTTCGATCGCGGTCGTGGGATGCCTGTGCGCTCTGGGGGCCATTGCCTGGCTGCCCCTGGCCGGCAAGTCGGGCGGCAAGGACATCGTGATCGCACTGTGCCTCGCGCTCGTGTTCGTGCTTGCGGGGGGCGGACTCGGCGCCTGGATCCAACTCGATCGCGCGCGCGGCAAGCACCCTGACGAAGCGGTTGACGGCGTGCGCTCGGTCTTGCGCGTGCTGGTGATCTTTGCCTTGGTCACGCCTTTCTGGTCGCTCTTCGACCAGAAGGCCTCGACCTGGGTCTTCCAGGCCGGAGCCATGACCAAACCTGCGTGGTTCAGTCCGGCCCAGATGCAGGCGATCAACCCGGCGCTGGTGATGTTGATCATCCCGCTCAACAACATGGTGATCTATCCCGCACTGCGCCGCCGCGGGCGCGAGCCAAGCGCACTGGGCCGCATGGGGCTTGGCATCGCACTGTCCGGAGCCTCGTGGGTGGTCGCGGGCGGGCTGCAGCTGCTGCTCGACGCCGGCACGCCGGTTTCGATCGCCTGGCAGATCGCCCCCTACGTGCTGCTCACCACCGGCGAGGTACTCGTGTCCGCCACTGGCCTGGAGTTCGCCTACAGCCAAGCGCCGGCCTCGATGAAGGGCGCCATCATGAGCTTCTGGAGCCTTGCGGTGACGATCGGCAATCTGTGGGTGCTGATCGTCAACTCGACGGTCATGAACGACGGTGTCAAGTCGGCCATCGCCGACACCGGCATGGGCGTGATCGCCTTCCAAATGTTCTTCTTCGCCGCCTTCGCCTTCGTGGCGGCGCTCGCATTCCATCTCGTCGCGCGTCGCTATCGGCTGGTCGACAACTACCGCAAGGCGTAGCCCTGTCCATCCCGAAAACCAGGTCTACGGCTCCAGCGCGGCAATTCTCAGGGAATTCACGGGTTGTGTGCCGAATCCGCTCGCACATTCGGTTACGTCCCGGGACGCGAGCTTCGTTGACCGTCGATTCGAGGCTCGCGCGGCGGGTCAAAGTGCATCCATGGGGCCTTGGGTGCACGACTGCCCTCGACTGCGCGCAGAAATCGGATCCGCCGCAGTCGTCGCACAGCGAAGCAGTGATCACGCAACCCGGCAATGGCCGTGATGCAGCCCTTCGGGCCCGCTGCTCGCGACCCGTTCCTGACTCCTCGGTGGTCACCCCGTCGCGAGGAACCCGACCTCCGCGACGAAGGCGCGCCGCGGCCAGCCGATGTCGGCCCACGTGAAAGGCTCGAACTTCAGCTTCGTGAAGTACCCCGGCGAGATCGTGTAGCCGACCTGGTGGTGCAGTGCGCCGTACGCGGCGGCCACGACCGCACCGAACGCCGCCAGGCGAATCCTCGACCGGAGCCGTTCCAGCGGGATCTTCGAGCAAAGGAGGTTCGCGAGCGCGCCAGCGATCGTCGTCGCCCAAGCGGATGGGACGCAGCGCTCGCCCGGCCTGAACGCCGCGCGCGCCTGGATCGACGGCGGCGGCGGCTGCCCCGAGTAGCGCGCGGTCAGGACTTCTTCTTCGCGCGCGGCTTCGGTGCGGCCGCGGGCGAATTCGGCGACTTGACGTCGACTTCCTTCAGGAGTTTCTTGGGGGCGACAGCCCGATAGCTTTCGAGCACCCAGGCGCGCAGCAATTCCATTTTCGGCCGGTCGCCGACGGTGAAGGTCGCCGAGACCCAGCCGCTCTTGCCCAGGCCATAGCCCGTCGGCTCGGTAAAGGACTGATCGAGGGCCTGCAGGCCCGAGTGCGGCAGCTTGACCGCCAGCGTCAAACGCGGCTCATCGGGCTGGCTGCGGCCGAAAAATACGAAGACCTTTTTGCCGACCTTGGCCACGCGCTCGCCCCAGGGATTGTCTTCCCAGGCACCCGGCAGGGACAGCGCGTACTCGAGCAAGGCCTCGTGGGCCTCGCGCAGTTGGTTGTTCATGATGCGTCCATTCCCGCGCGGATTCTCCGCGGCGCTTGACCCGCCCCCCCGCCTTGCGCGGACAATCTTGGCGTGGCCCGCCCGCTTCGCAACCTTTCGCGTGTTCCGACCGTCGCGCGCCGCCGCCATCGCACCTGGGTCATGTCGATGTGCCTGGCAACCGCGGGTCTCGCGGTCTGGGGCACGACGGTCGTCTGGATGCGGCTCGACCGCCCGAGCGCGCCGAGCCTGGAGACCGCCTTCCTCGTTTCGAGCTTTTTTTCGCTGCCCGGTGTGCTCCTTGGACTGCTGACGCTGCGCGCCAAGCGCTCGTGGCTGCTGTTCGCATTCTTTCCGATCGCCTTCAACGCGATGCTGCTGGCGTTGCCCTGGGTCCTGATCTGGCTGCGCGAGCATCGCAACCAGACACCCTGACGATCAGAGTTTCGGCGACCAATAGAGCATCAGCGTGCCCGTGATCGAGGCCGCTGCGGTCAGCGCGAGCACCAGCATCGCGGCCCAGAAGTGCAGGCGGTGGTGGGCGCGCGCCTTGAGCGTGCGAATGCCCGTGATGATCGGCAGCACGTAGGACACTGCGGCGAGCCGCGCGATCGCCATGTGGATCGGAAAAATCGCGCCGCTCTTGGGCAAGTCGTAGATCTTGCCGAGCTTGAGCGCAAACACGATCGCGACGGTCAGCGAAATCAGAGTCATCACCACGCAAGGGATGTGCACGGTGATCTTGCCGCGCACGCCGGTCACGACGACGATGACGAGGAACACGACGGTCGCGCCCACCGCCGTGCAGAACGGGATCATCGGGTCCACTTACGCGAGGCCCTTCATCTCTTCGGACGGCTCGCGGCGCATCAGGTCGAGCACCGCCTCGCGCGGCGACTTGTTCTCGAACAGCACGGCGTGCACCTGCTCGGCGATCGGCATTGCCAGACCCTCGGTCTCGGCTTCGGGCCCGAAGAGTGCCCTGGTCGTCCAGACACCTTCCGCCACCATGTTCATGCGCTCGAGCACTTGCCGTAGCGTTTCGCCGCGGCCGATCGCTTCGCCGACGTTGCGATTGCGCGAGTGTTTCGAGCAGCAGGTCGTCACCAGATCGCCGATGCCCGCAAGACCGAAGAAAGTCTCGAGCTTGCCACCGCGCCCGACGCCGTAACGCGCCATTTCCATCATGCCACGCGTGATCAGCGCCGACTTGGCATTGTCGCCCAGGCCCAGCCCGTCGCTGATGCCCGCCGCGATCGCGATCACGTTCTTGAGCGCGCCGGCGAGCTCCGCGCCGAGCGGGTCGTTGTGCGTGTACACACGGAACATCTCGCCGTTGAAGGCCGCTTGCACGCGCAACGCGAAGGCCTTGTCGTTCGACGCTTCGACGACCGTCGCGGGCAGACCGCGCGCCACTTCCTCGGCGTGACTGGGCCCGGTCAGGATGCACACGTCGCGGCCGCCGAGCACCTCGTTCAAGATCTGCGAGGGCGGAGCGAGCGACTCGATCTCGAGGCCTTTGCTGGCCGAGACGATGCCGATGCCACCGGGCAAGGCATCGTCGAAGCGCGCGGCCACGGCGCGCAGGAATTGCGTCGGCACGGCGCTGATGACCAGGTCGGCGCCGGCCGCGGCCGAATGCGGATCAGCGCTGTAGGTCAGCGAATCGGGTAACGGAACTCCCGGCAGGAAGCGCACGTTCTCGCGGCGCTTCTTGAGTTCCTCGCACTGCACCCTGGCGTGACACCACAGCACGGTGGGAATGCCGCGGCGTGCGAGCAACATCGCGAGTGTGGTCCCCCACCCGCCGTCGCCGATCACCAGCGCTCGCTTGACCGCCGCCTGGCTCATGGATTGACTCCTGGTTTCGGTTTCGTGCCGATCTTGGGTTCCGCTCCTGCCAGCATGCGTTGAATGTTCGAACGATGCCTCACGATGATCAAGATCGCGAGCAGACTCGCACCGACGACCAGCGGTCCCGCGGGCGGCGCGCCGAGCAGGAACGCCGCGACAGGAAAGCTGATGCCCATCAGGATCGAGGCGAGCCCCGTGTAGCGCAGTCCGAACAGCGCCAACACCCAGATCACGCCACCGATCAGGGCGATGCGCCAGTCGAGGGCCAGCAGCGCCCCGCAGCCGGTCGAGACGGCCTTGCCGCCGCGGAATAGAAGGTAGAGCGGGAAACAATGCCCCAGCACGGCCAGGGCGCCGCTTTGAACTTGCAGGGAGAGCGTGTGTTCCGCCGAGAGCGCCAGGGCCGGCGCGATCCAAAACACAGGAGCGAAGCCCTTGAACACGTCGAGGGCGAAGACCGCGTAGCCGACCGGCTTGCCACCCGCGCGCATGGCGTTGGTGGCGCCGATGTTGCCGCTGCCGAAGCTGCGCAGGTCGATGCCCTTGAAGAGGCGCACGAGCACCAAGCCGAACGGAATCGAGCCCAGCAGATAGGCCACGGCCGGCGCGGCCCACTCGAGGCCTTGGGGAATGAACCATCCCGGTGTTTCGACGGCGGGCATAACGCGGGCCAACTTAGCGAATCGGCAGGGCAGAGTCAGGAGCTGGGCCCGAATGTGCCCCATGACCGCAGGGATCGGTCGCAATCGCCGCACACGTTCGTATCCTCGGCGCCCGATGCCCCCGCGCGCGCACATGGAAGTCGTCGGAGTCGACACCGGCGGCACGTTCACGGACCTGGTGCGCGTCGATGCAGAGCGCAACGTCGAGTTGACGAAGCTCGCCTCGACACCCGGCGATCCCGCGCGCGCCGTGCTCCTGGGTCTCGCCCGCTTCGGCGCAAAGGGGCAGCGTCGCGTGGTGCACGGCACGACCGTCGGCCTCAACGCGCTGCTTTCCGGAAACATCGCGCGCACCGCGCTGGTCACGGGCCGCGGCTTCGCGGACCTGATCGAAATCGGTCGCCAGGATCGGCCCGATCTCTACGCGCTGCATCCGCTCAAGGTCGAAGCGCTCGTGCCGCGCGAATTGCGTTTCGAAATCGGCGCGCGTCAGTGGCCTGACCCGAGCGATCGCCGGAAGCTCGTCGAAATCGAAGCGCCCAGCGACGCAAAGCTCGCGAAGTTGAAGCAGCAGCTCGCCGCCGCGCGCGTCGAATCGGTCGCGATCTGCCTTTTGCACTCGTACGCCGATCCGCGCCACGAACTGCGCATCGCGCGCGCGCTCGAATCGCTCGGTGTGCCGATCACGACTTCGTCGAGCCTGGTGCGGGAGTACCGCGAGTTCGAGCGCTTCTCCACCGCCGTCGTCAACGCCGCGCTCGCCCCGCTGATGCGTCGCTATCTGGAAAATCTGGCGCGCGAACTGGGCCGCACGCCGCTCGAGTTGTTGCAATCGACCGGTGGCAAATTATCCGCGAAGCGCGCCGCCGCCGAGCCTGTGCGCGTGCTGCTCTCCGGTCCCGCCGGCGGCGTGGTCGGCGCCTCGCGCGCGGCCGGCGAAGCAGGTTGGACGCGCCTCGTCAGCCTGGACATGGGCGGCACGAGCACGGACGTCGCCTTCGAAGACCTGCAGCCCGACGGCGAAGCTACATTTCGCGAGTGCACGAGTCATGTCGCCGGCCACGCGCTCGCCGTGCCCGCGCTCGACATTCACACGATCGGCTGCGGCGGTGGTTCGCTGATCGAAGTCGATGCCGGTGGCGCGCTGCACGTCGGTCCGAAGAGTGCCGGCGCCGATCCCGGGCCGGTGTGCTACGGAAAGTCGGATCGCTTGACGGTCACCGATGCGCATGTCTTGCTCGGGCACGTCGGTCAAGGCCCCTTTCTGGGCGGCAAACTCGAGCTTGACGTCGACGCTGTCAGCCGCGCGTTCGAGAAATTGGCGCGCAGACTGTCGAGCACGCCGCACGCGAGCGCGCTCGCCGTGCTTGCGGCTGCGCGCGCCTCGATGCGCCGCGCCGTCGCCGTGATGACGATGCAGCGCGGCATCGATCCGCGGCATGTGCCACTGATCGCGTTCGGCGGAGCGGGCGGCCTGCACGCGATCGAGCTCGCGCGCGCCCTGGGCATGCCCGCCGCATTGGTGCCGCTCCATCCTGGAGCGTTGTCGGCGCTGGGACTTGCGACCGCGCGCGCGCAGTGCGAGCGAGCGCGCAGTGTGCTCTTGCCGCTGGAGCGAATCTCCGCGACTCGCCGCGCTGCACTGTGGAGCGAACTGGAGCGCGAAGTGCGCGCCGAACTCGCGCAGTCGAACATTGCGCGCGCTTCGAGCGAGTTCCGTCGCACGTTGCACCTGCGCTACGAAGGCCAGAGTCACGACCTCGCCGTGCCCGAGGGTCCGCGCGCGGCGCAGGTCTTCGAGGCGAGTCACGAGCGGCTCTACGGATATCGATTGGCGGGTCGCACGATCGAACTGGTTGCGATGCGCTTGCGTGGAATCGAGCGAGAAAAAGCTGCGAAAAGTGCAGCTCTGCCCGGCAAACGCGCGCTCCCGCCCGCCGCCATCCTCGGCCAGCGCAACGTGCGTTTCGAGCCCGGCCAGTCCACGCGCACGCGCCGAATCGATCGCGCGCGACTCTTCCCCGGCGTGGAGTTCTGCGGCCCGGCGATCGTCGAAGAATTTTCCGCGACGACGTTGATTCCCCCGAGCGTGCGCGTGCGCGTGACGCAAGGCGGCCACCTCGAACTTCGCCTGGCTTGAACGGTACGCTGCCCGCCTCGACTCCGCCGCTTTCGCGTCGAGGCTGGCAGCGTACCGTTCAAACCAGGCCGCGTGCTCTCGGGCGCACGAAGCGCGCCAATCGCTTGCGCTCGAGCATCACGCCGATCACCAGCAGGGGCAGGATGACCAGCGCAAACGCCTGCAGCGGCGACTCTCCCCCGCTGGTCAGCTTCGCGATCGCGCAAGCAAGGACCGCCGGACCGAGCAACACATAAATGATGCGCGCCCGTGGCCTGAGCCACTTGCGCGGTACGTATTTCAGCGCCACGAAGACCGCCAGAAAACCGAGTGCCGCGCCTGCGAGTACATCGCTCGGATAGTGATACCCGGCGACGATGCGAAACACCGCCACGAGCACGATGAGCACACCGACGGGCAGCCACAACACTCGCGCAGCCATCGCCATGGGCACGAGCGCGGCCACGACGCTGGCCGTGTCACCGCTTGGGAACGAATCTCCCGAGTGCGCCGGCCGGTCGCGATCGACCGCCAGTTTGATGATCAGCACAGGAAGCGCGATCAGCGCGAGCGCGATCAACCCCTGCACCGCCGGTCGCCGCAGGCGAGTCAAACACAAGAGCAGCAGCGCGAGGATCAGCGTGTCGCCCTTGCCCAGCGACTTGATCGCCAGGAAGGCCATGACGGCCGCCGGTTGCGCGGGCTCGAGCTCGATTCCCGCGCGGCTGACTTGTTGATCGAAGGGGAACACAGCCGCGCTGGCGATCGCCGCGGCACAGGCCAAGCCGACGAGCAGCCAGCTCGTTGTGCCCTGTGATCCGCACGCCTGATCGTCGACCGAGTTCATCGCGCGCGCGAGCATCGTGGACGAGAGCCTGCGATTGCAAGCTCATCCCGCTCGAAGTCTGTTGCCCGGGCTCTGCGCGAGGTGCTCACCCGCCGGAGCCGGTCAGCCGAAACGTGTAGCGATGCCGCGCGATCGAGGCTTCCGCGACCCCATTGCGTTTCGCGGGCCTGAAGACCCAATCCCACGCTGCCGCGGCCGCGCAATCGTCGATGCGCGTATGCCCGCTTGTCTCGATCACGCGCACGCCCTTGACGAGCCCATCCGCTCCCACGTTCATCTCGAGCAGCACGCTGCCTTCCTCGCCCCTGCGCTGCGATTTCAAGGGAAACTCCGCCCGCGCCATCTTCAGGACCTCGGGATAGGTGTAGATCTCAGCGGCCGCCGGCTTCGCAGGTCCCGGCTGCGGTTCCCCGCAACAATCGCTGATCGGCGGCGCCATGCCCAGCCCGAGTTGCAGTCCCGCGGCCCCGAGCCCCGGCAGCTTCCACGACGTGCGCGGATCGCCGATCGCGCGCTCGAGCGCACCCGAATTGCCCGAGGATCCGCTGCTCGCGCCGCCGGCCGCGAGTTCCGAACTTGACGTCATCGGAAGTTCCGCGGCGTCGTCGGAAGCGCTCGCATTCAAACCCGGCGTGGGGCCAGGCTCCGCGTTGGGTTCGCTGGTCAGAACCGTGTCGTCGAGGGCTCGATCCGGCTCACCGCTCGGCGCGGACAGAGAACTGACCGGCGCGGGCCTTTGATCCGCCGCGAGCACTATGGTCGTTGTGGAGTACAGCTCTTCGTCCTCGCCCGACGCGTCCGCTCCGGCCCCGCGTTGGTAGGCCATGCCGCCCGAGATGCCCGCGAACAGCAGCGTCGCGTGCAGCGAGAGCGAAACGGCCATGCTGCGGCCGAAGCTCATTTGGCGCCTTTTCCGTGCGCGCGCCGGACCTGCGTCTGGGGTCAGAGCCGAGCTGCTAGCGGGTGGCTCCATCGGGACAGGAACGTCGTGCGCGGCGTGTCGGTTCACCCCAGGCCCAGAGATGGGGATGTGTTCGTCGACGGTGGCCACGGGGCCCATTCTAGGTCACGGATGGTAGGGCTCGCCTGTGCGTCCAAAAAAGCCTGTGGCGGCCCCGATGACGCGGGAGGACGGATGCCTGGGCATAGCTTGCGCGCGCCGCTCAACGCGGATGTGAAAGGTATTGCCCGCGATTCCCTGTCCATCTCGAGAACCCTGTCCGCACGTTGTCGCAGCACGGTCAATCTCAAGCCCACGATCCGCACGGTGAGGCAGCTGAGGTGCGGGCCTTGGCGATCGATCCCTTGCTGCACTGAGGCACGCAAGGGAGGGGCGCACCGTCGCCGTTTGGAGCTCCGGTTCATTTCGGTCCGGTCGTGGCCTCCGGCAACTACGGCGGCACGAGCGGGCCCTGCAATCTGGGCCAGTTCGCGTTCCACATGAACCAAGCTTTCCTTTCCGCGAACGGGCTGACCAGTGGCACGACGGCCTACGCGCAGTTCTTCTGCCGCGACAACGGATTTGCGTCGCCGAACAACGTCGGGCTCACGGACGCGATCCGGTTCACTGTCGCGCCTTGAGTCAGCGGAGACAGAGCTTCTTCTGCATGGCGAACGAGCCGTGAGCCGGTCAGCGCTTGGCTTTCGCCTTCCGACGTGAAGAGGCCGGTCGCGCTGCCTGCTTCGCGCGCAGCGCGCGCTGCTTCTGTGCCTGCGCTTTGATGACCACCGAGCCCTTCGCGCTCGCATCGAGACGCAGCTTCGCGAGCTTCAACGCAGCCGCCATCAACGCTTCGATCTCCGTGCGGTCGAAGTCCCAAACCGAGTTCAACACGACGTGACGCACCGTCTTGCCGCTACCTTGCAGCAGCTTGTTCGGATCCGACTTCGACAGGTGAGCGCCCTGCCCAAAGTGCAGTTTGACGCAGTCCGGGTACAGCGCGATCGAGCACAGGCCCTCGTAGCCGTGCTCGGTCGGTGAATACGAGATCACGAGCGCGTTCTGGTTCTCGTACACGTATACGATGTCGAGTCTCCAGCTCGATGGCATCGGCCTTTGTCGCGCAGGTGAGCCACGCGACTTCGCAGCTCATGATCCAGGCGCGAACGGCCGCGAGTTGGTCGTCGGTGAGAACGACCGCGCGCGACTTGACCTTGGCCGAGCTGGCGATGCCGAGATGCTCGGCAACATTCCGGCGAAACGCGCAGGCGGTCAGGCCGCGACTCACGCTCAGGTGGTTTCCGAAGACCCGCGCGCGCAGCGAGTCCGCCTCGCCGACGTACGTGCGCTTCCCGTCGCGGTACTAGGCGCACGAGCCGGGTTCCTCGGGGATCAGCTCGCGCGTGACGTCGGACGCCTTGCGTCGCGGCGCCGCGCTCATGTCGGTCCACGTGCGCGTGGTCAGGTCGTAGTGCCAGCGGGGCAATTCGAAGGACTCGATCGAGGGGCAGTCCTCTACGGCTCCGCAAGATACCCAGTCATCGTGTACGCGACATTCGTGCCGTTTGACGTCGATGTGTTGTTCAGCACGACCTTGCTGCCCGGCGCGAACTTGAGACCCACTGCGGAGTGGTACGGTTGGAGTCCCGTTTGAAATACAGCCCGATTGAAACCGGATCCGCGCTTGAACGTGATCGTGCCGCCGAGCTCTTGGCACAGACTGATGGGCAGTCCCCCTACATCCGAGAGTTCGAGATCCGTGAGAACGAGGCACTTGTTGTTGGGCACGGTGTAGATCTCGACCACACCGGGGAGAACCAAGACGCCGCCGCTTGGGTTGCTCAATGTCGTCGAGTCCACGTTGACGATGAGCTCGGGGCGCGGCGGCCAGGACGGAAGCGGTGCGGCGCGCGGCGCGAGTGGCTGCGCTGAGGACTTGGCGTTCGAGGCGAGAGGGAACGCCAAGCATGACACGATGATTGCGACTGCGGCGATGCGGTGAGAGACAGACATGGAAACCTCGTTGGGGTGGGCGCGGGTGCGCTGCTTCGGTCGGTGCGGCGGGCGGAGGAATCATCGTAGACGCCGGTTCCAAAGTGTGGAGGCTCGCCCTGACGCCCCGCGTCGGTGAAGTGCACGGAGGGCCTGCGAGCAGGCTCGCGCCTGGATCGCGGCGACGTGGCGTCAGTTTGACCTGGCGCGGAAGGCTGGCGACGAAGCGAACCTGCGCGCGCGGAGGGCGCTGGTCGAGGAGGTCGACGCAAGGCCCGAGGAGTTCGTGGCCTTCGAGGTGTCAAGATTCGGCCAAACATGTCCGCCCTCAGTTCGGCCAAGCTGGTCCACTTGAAGGCCGCTGGAAAAGCGGCCTGACCCGGCTGGAAAGCCCGCGCAGCCGCTCCTCGAAGAGCAACCAAGGGGGCGCTGGAAAATCGCAAGCGTCCGGGCATCCCATCTGCCGCTGCCCGTGCGGGCCGGGCAACGGAGGGTGCCCGTCCCGCCGGGAGGGTGTTGATGAAATGCCCGAACGCTACACTCAGAGCCTCAATGAACGGCGGAGCAGCGGCGGCAGCGGCAGCGGCGAAGCGACGCCGCGAGCAGCAAGAGGAAGAGGAAATGACCGGCTACACCCCAGAGGAGCTTGCGTCGGGCTCGGAGTTCAAGATCCTTCGTTCGGCGACCTCCGCTTTCAAGCGGCCAGAGTTCCTGAGGCAGGTGCTTGACGAAGAAAAAGGCGCGGGTTGGACGCTTGTCGAGAAATTTGACGACTCGCGCATCCGCCTCAAGCGGTCTGCGTCGGCGCGAACCGACGGCAGCAGCACGACGTTCGATCCCTACCGCAGCTACGTCGGGATGAGTGAGGTCGCACTGGGCCTGCGAATCGTTGCTGCGATCGTGATCGGTTTGGCGGCCGTCATCGGTGTGATCGCGGTCTTCGCTGGCGGGAGGTAGGAAAGCCTCCGGGCAACGCGTCTGTTCGCTGTTCGACGAAAGACCCGATGAACTCGTGGGATTCGAGGACGCCAACGCCGGCGACCAATGCGGTGCCGACCTCGGCCGTCCTTGATCCATCTTGGCAGGGTCGTTCGCTATTGAGACTTGCGCGAAAACAAGCGTGCGCAAGTCGCAATGAGCACGTGAGTTGGGTCACACCATCTTTCAACGTGCATCGTGGTGCGCAGGCGGTGGCAGATAACAGCCGGTCAACGGGGGCCGAGGTTGGTGGATGCGTCCGAGCTATTCACGGGTCAGCGAATGCAGCAGGGTCTCCAGCCTCTCCAACTCTCCCGCAATCACCGCGAAGGGCTCCGGCTCGGCGAAGAACATCTCATTCTTGCTGCGGTAGTCGTTCTCGAACTCCCGCAAGAGTCCGGCATCGCGCGGCACGAGGTTGATCCCGACAGCCGGCGCTTCGCTGGCGTATTTGTCGTCGGCAAAGACGAACTTGTGTCGAGCGACCTGCTCGAACAACTTCCGGGTGACCCTGCTCATCGTCCCGGCGTCGCGCGAGAGCATCACCAGGTCGTACGCATGCCGAGAGACACGATCGGCGATCCGTTTCTTGTGGATTGCGCTGTGCAGGATGAGCGCTTTTTCCAGGAGGGTGCGTTCAGGAGCTTGGGCGAGCATTGCGCACGGCGCCTCCTTGAACTCGTTGGGGAAATGTACCGCCGCGTACGAGGTGATGTTCACATCCCTGGTTGGGTAGTGATCCGATCGCGCGGCCAATTCCAAGAGCACCACCGGCTTGATGTAGCGGCCGCCGTACGCGGCGAAATCAAAGGCCGCGGGGTAG
>JANMRV010000198.1:0-1033 GCA_031388685.1 Planctomycetota bacterium | reverse complement strand
TGATGCCGTCGCCGACCATCCAGGTGTCGCGTCGGTCGAGTTCGCGCACGCAACGCGCCTTGTCCTCCGGCGACAAGCCGCCGTGCACGCGTTGCTCGTCGATGTGCAGTTCGCGCGCTACGCGTCGAACGCGCTCGGGATGGTCGCCGCTGACAAGATGCACGGCGAATCCGTCGTGCTCGAGCCGGCGCACTTCGTCGATTGCGTCGCGCTTGAGTTCTTCCTCGATGTCCAGCGCCGCGATCAACTTGCCGTCGCGCGTGAGGAAGGCCGCGCCGCTCTCGCCGGCCGCTTCATCCAACGCGAAAGCGCGATTGCCGAGCTTCCACAAATGACTCCCGTCGCAAATTTCGAGTCCGCGGCCGGCGAACTCGAGAACCGTGAGGCCCTCGACCAGCGCGGTCGGTCCGCTGTGGCTCAACTCGGCGTGGATCGCACGACTGACGGGATGCAAGCTCTGCGCGCTGGCATGGGCGAGCAACTTGCGGACTTGCGGATCGAGAAGCGCGAGCACGCCGCGCGAACGCTCGGTCAGCCGCAGCGTGCCACGCGTGAGCGTGCCGGTCTTGTCGAAAAGGATGTGGCGAACACGCAGCACACGGCGCAGGAAACCCGATTCGCGCAAGAAGATGCCGCGCCGGCGCAGGGCCATGTGCACCAGTTCATTGGCGAGCGGCATGGCGAGGCCGAGAGCGCACGGGCAGGTGACCACCAAAATCGAGAGCGCAACTTCGATCGCGCGCTCGAAGCCCCGCGGCGACCACAGCGCGAATCCGAGCGCCGCCAGTCCGAGCACCAGCGTCACGTAGATCGTTGCGAAGCGGCTCCACCAGCGGTCGTGACGGTCTTCGCGGCCGTCGTCCGCAGAACGCGACTGTGCGCCGCGCTCACAGCCGAGCAGAGAGTGCAGGCGCGAGGCGGCGAAACTCTCGCGTGCGATCAGTCGCGTGGTCGCCTGACCGGCCTGGAACGCGCCGGCGGGCACGCTCTCGCCTGCTTCGAAGCAGCGCGGCCGCGACTCGCCGGTGATCCA
>JANMRV010000178.1:0-1615 GCA_031388685.1 Planctomycetota bacterium | reverse complement strand
CGCCAGCACAAGAGCCGCACCGACTTGCGGCTGTGTCCCAGCGTCAGCACGAAGAGGCGCGTGCGACGGTACTTGCGCGTCGTTGGATCGCGCACCATCGGGCCGGTGCCGTAGTCGACCTGGCCCTCTTCGCCGGCGGCTGTCTCGAAGCGGCAGAAGGCTTCGGCCAACGGCGCGCCTTTGCACTTCGTCACGAAGCGCTGGACGCTGAGGTAGCCGCCGCGGAATCCATGGTCGTCGACCAGCTGTTGCCAGATCGACATCGCGTTGCGACTGCGGCCGAGGGCCAGCTCGATCGCCTCGCGATGCGGTGCGCAAAGGCTCACCGAGACGCGCCCTGGGCGCTCCGGCGTGCCTTCCGCAGCGCCGACTGGCAGGCCAGGGTCGGTGATCACCTCACTGGCCGGTTTTGAATCCGGCTCCAGCGCTGGGGGTGGCAAGCGCCGACGGCGAGCGGCCCGCAGCTCGATGCCGGCAGCCTTCAGGTAACCACTGCACGTCTCACGACGCACGCCAGTCGCCTCCTGGATGCGCCGCAGCGACCAGCCCAGTCGCCCAAGCGCCACTACCTGCTGTTTCTTTGCTTCGCTCAAGACATTGACCATCCCGGCGGGAGAGCACGGCTCTCTCCGCCTTGTCAACGTCCTGGGTCACCCTCCCCGCGACTGGCCGGTTTTGAGGTGATCATGACTGGCCGGATTTGGGTGATCACCGAGGCGCTGCTGCGTCGATCGTTCATCTCCCCGTGTGGAATAGCCACTGCAACAGATCGGCATCCGTCGAGGAGTCGCGGCGAGCCAAGGGGCGTGACCTATCCCAGATCTTCGAGTACTTGCTCCAGCGACCGGATCAACTCAGGCAGTTCGCTGCGGATCGTGTCCCAGAGGATGTACAGGTTCACGTTGAAGTAGCCATTTATCAGGCGATTTCTCAGGCCGGTCAGTTTCCGCCAGGGGACGGCGGGATGCGCAAGTTGCACTTCCGTTGAGACCGCGTTCGCAGCTTCGCCAATGACCTCGAGCAGGCGGATCAAGCCGAGCGTTGAGAGTTCCTAGAGACTTAGATCCTCGCGCTTCCAGCCCGCCATGCTCGCTACGGCTTTGCGTGCGGCATCCAGGGCGTGCCGAATCCGAACTCGATCATCATGCCGCGTTATAGAACGGCTCTGCAGAGCGCACGACTTCGTCGCGGAAATAGGGGCTCAGGTCTTCGCGCGTCTTCAGGTCGGTGCTGCGGCCGAGAATTGCGGATAGTTCGTCCTGCATCTCGAACAACCTGAAAAACCCGGGTGTACGTCCTGGATTGAACTCCACCAAGATGTCGACATCGCTATCGGGTCTGAAATCTTCGCGCAACACCGAGCCGAAGAACGCCATTCGCCGGAGCTCGTGCTTGCGGCAGAAGACTTCGAGTCGCTTTCTATCGATGTGGATTCTGGAGGACGCTTGGAATGCGGATCCGATCTGCTTCTCCGGCGGTTGATTCTCTTCGGCGCCCATACCTGCAAGCTACAGCGACGTCAGCGGACAGGCAACGGTCGAGGGCCTTCTCCGTTCCAACCCCAAGTTCGATGGGGCGGCGGGATTCACGATACTGCGCCATGCATTGAGCCGGA
>JANMRV010000108.1:0-4096 GCA_031388685.1 Planctomycetota bacterium | reverse complement strand
TGGCCGTTTTCGTCGAAGGTGAGAATGGTCGTCTGCGCCACGCGGGCGCACTGCTCCTCGCGGGTGGGGTCGAGCGACCGCTGCAGGACGCACCAGGTGACCGCGCGGTACATGGCGCCCGTGTCCAAGAACACGAGTCCGAGTTCGCGGGCGACGCGCCTGGCCACGGTGCTTTTTCCGGCGCCGGCAGGCCCGTCGATGGCAATGATCATGCTGCTGAAGGGAACTCTCCCCCACCAATGATGGGGCGTAGGAGGATACGCGCTATCGGCCGCGGATCAAGCCGTAGGCCGCCGGGAAGCGGCCAGTGAAGCGACAAATTGCCGTGAACTTCCCGGCTCCAGCGCCCCTTGGGCGCCCACGACGATCAGGTCGCGGGGCCCGCCGAAGGCATCGAGCACCATCCAACGCACTTGGCTGGGCAGGCGCTCGTCGCGGAATTCGTGAGCGTGGCCGCAGATCAGGACGCTTGCTCCGGCGGCCGCGGCACGCAGCTCGACTTCGCCGGCTTGCTGACGCTTGGTCGCTGCCGGCTTCCTGGCCAATGCGGCCTTGGACGCACCGCGCAGGCGCCTGGCTAGGCCCAGAGACAGTGCATCGGGTAGTCGTGGGGCCAACCAGCGTGCAGGCGCCGAGCGCACGATGCGTTTGAGGCGTTGATAGGAACGATCGAGCGTGCACAACTCGTCGCCGTGGAGGAAGAGCGCCCGCCCGACTCCGACGCCGCTCGCGAGCATGCCGTTCGGGCAAAGGCGCACCCCCGTGGCACGCGAAAAACGATCGTCGAGTAAAAAGTCGCGGTTGCCGTGTACGAGCCAAATCGAAGTTCCGCCGTCGGACGCGTCGCGCAGCGCTCGGATCACGACTTCGGCGCCGGGCAGCCGGCTGTGCGCCGGCCCGACCCAGGCATCGAAGAGATCGCCCAGAATCAGGAGCGTCGGACGCCCACGAGCGGCGCGCAGAAAGTCCAGGAACGCTGCGTGGCCGCCGGCACTCGCCGCGTCGAGATGCAAGTCGGAGATCACCAGGGTGCCTGCCGGCAGTTCGATGCTTTGAAGCGCGCTCACGCCGTTAGCCCGGCAAGTGGATGCCCAGATCGCGCATTTTCTCCCAGAGCACCTTGCGGGAAATTCCAAGCATGTCCGCGGTCTGCGAGCGGTGACCGCCGCAAACTTCTAGCGCGCGCACGATGTGGACAGTCTCTAATTCGCGCAGCACGTCGCGCAGTGGACGTACGCCGGTCGTGACTTCGGTCGCGCCGCGCCAGCGCGGATCGAGCGGCACCAAGTCAGCCAAGGCCAACTCCGTGTTGTCGCCCGCCAGCGCGATCGCGCGCTGTACCGCGTTCTCGAGTTCGCGCACGTTGCCGGGCCAAGCATGCCGCGCAAGGGTCGCAAGCGTCGACGCTGAGATCTCGAAACGACGGCCGGCGCCGTGGCGAGCGATGAAGTGCTCCAGCAACAAGGGAATGTCGCCTTCGCGCGCGCGCAGCGGCGGCAACTGGATCGGCACGACGTTGATGCGGTAGTAAAGGTCTTCGCGGAACTTGCCGCCGCGCACGAGTTCGGAGAGTGGCGCCTTGGTGGCGGCGACGATGCGGATGTCGATGCTGCGCGTGCGCTCTTCACCTAGACGTTCGACGGTGCGCTCCTGCAAAACGCGCAACAATTTCACCTGCACCGACAGCGCCATGTCGTCAATGTCGTCTAGGAAGAATGTGCCGCCTTCGGCGAGCTCGAAGCGGCCGCGCTTGTCCTTGCGCGCATCGGTGAACGCGCCGCGCGCGTGGCCGAACAGTTCGGCTTCGAGCAACGATTCCGGAAGCGCGGCGCAGGAAAGCGCCACGAACGGGCCCGCGGCGCGCGAACTGGCGTTGTGCAGCGCGCGCGCGACGCGCTCCTTGCCGGTGCCGCTCTCGCCTTCGATCAGGACGGTCACGTCGCTCGGCGCCACCGTGCGGATGCGATCGAAGACCGCGCGCATCGCAGGCGACGCGCCGACGATGCCATCGAACGCGGCGTGGCTGCGCAGCTCTTCGCGCAGCGCGGCGTTCGCGGCCTCCAGGTTCCTGACTTGCGCAAAGGTCGCGAGCATGGCGACGATCGACTCGTTGCGGAAAGGCTTCTGGACGTAGTTCTTCGCGCCCAGACGCATGGCCTCGACCGCCTGATCGATCGATCCGTAACCGGTGGTCACGATCACCGGCCGGTTCGAATCCAGCTCCATCGAACGCGCCAGCACGGCCATGCCGCCTTTGCCGGGCATGCGGATGTCGGTGATCACCGCGTCGGGTTGGAACGACTCGATCAGCGCCAGGGCGCTGTCCGTGTCCGCGGCGACTTTCGTTTCGTGGCCGGCTTCGGACAGGGCGTCGCCCAGGGTTACTGCGATCGTGATTTCGTCTTCGGCGAGCAGGACACGCATGGGGATCGGGCGGCGCCCGCGGGCAGTAGCTAGCGGTTCACGACACCGGAGTCACGTTCCGCGATGCGGTCGCCTCCGGCGCGCATGGCTTCGACCAGCGCGCCTTCGGAAGCCGCGAGTAGCGCATCGAAGAACATCGTGTCGTTGCCCAGCGAACTGGTGATGCCGATGGAAATGGTCACGCGCAGGCGCCGGCCGTCGCTCTCGAACTTGAGTCCGCGCACGCCGCTCATCAGTCGTTCGCCCAGTGTCCTGGCCCCGGCGACGGCGGTGTGCGGAACCACGATCAGCAGCCGGTCGTCGGCCAAGCGGCCGAGGAAGTCGCACTGGCGGACCTGGGCCTTGGTCAGCTTCACGACTTCATCCAGGATCGCTTCCTTGGAATCGTATCCGTACAGGTCGCGCAGCTCCGCCAGTCGATCGACCGCCAGCAACACGCAACAGATCGGGTAGTTGTAGCGCTGGGCGCGGCCGAACTCGACGCGCATCAGATGCATGATCTGCGCCAGGGAGAACAAACCTGAATCTGCGTCAGCGGGCTTCTGCGTCGGATCTTGCGGCATGAGTGCGCTCGGGGAGCGGTCGAGGCGATTTCCAAGTGTAGCCGCGCGGGCCCCCAGGTTCGCCGTCCACGGTTTCAGAACATTTCCTTGATGCGAAAAATTTCGTCGACGATGCGGTCCAAGAGGGCGTCGATGCTCTGCCCGAAGCGCGTTCGGGCCACCAGCATGCCGGCGAAAACGATCAGGGCGACCAGCGGGAGGATGATCAGCTGACCCAGAAAGAAGCCGCAGCCGCCGCGTCCGGGCTTGGTGGATTCTTGACGCGTCGGGCGTTTGGAGACCGACGACATCAAAAGTTCGCGCATCAGGCGCGAGCAGCGCTCCGTCAGCCGGGGATCGCGCTCTGCAAGCTCAGGGGCCGAGGCCAGCAACTCCTTCGAAGCGGCCTCGGCATTGAACTCGCCGCGCGTCGCCGCGCCCTGCCAGCGCTTGATCACATCGCGATCCGCCAGCGCAAGCTCCGCAGCGATGCCGGCCTTGAGCCAGCGCCATTCGGTGTCGCCGTGGGAAGCACCCCCATCCGCCGACACCGACTGCTGCGCGACGGATTCAGGGCTGTGCCAGTCCGTGGGCAGTTCCTGCAACGGCGGCGGGCCGCCTGCACAGCCGAACGTCGCGACCAGGCCGCGCCATTCGATGCGATCGCCGTGGTGCAGAGGTTCTTCCATCGCAACATGACCGTTGACCCGTGGCGGATCTCCCGCGCCGACGAAAATCAACTTGGGCGGGTCGCTCCACAGGTGAACGCAGTCGCCGCCGCTCCCCGGAACGGGAATGTCCCCGCGAACGCCTCCGAGCATCGTCAGGCCCGGTTTGAGCTCGGAGCGCGCGCCCGAAGCACTTGCGTCGCCTCCAGCAAGGGTCAACCAGGCACGGGTCATGGGCGCTTCTTCCTACCCTATCGTGAGTCGTACCGCACGCGCAGAGACAAACCAGCCAAGCCTCGGCATGTAGTTCGCGGCCCCTTGGTCGACTATCGTTCAGCGGCGAGCGCGCGCGCTGTCCCCCCCATTTGCCCCCTGGGAAACACACCATTCCGATGCCGTTTATTCCCGCATGCTTCGTGGTCGCGCTGGCTCCCGTTCAAGACGCGGGCACAGGCGCGTGGC
>JANMRV010000083.1:0-4277 GCA_031388685.1 Planctomycetota bacterium | reverse complement strand
GTGCGCGAGCACAACGAAGCCGTGAACCAGCTCGACGTCATGATGGACCATGAAGAGATGACCCTGCAGCAGGCGCCTGGAACGGTCGAGGATCTGCCTCAGCCCGACGGTTCCGTGCTGCGCCTGCGCAAGATCGCGCAGGACTTCGATCCGACGGACAGGAGCGGCGCGCTCGACTATCTCGAGCGGCACGGCGCCAAGGGCGAACTTGTCACGGGCCTCTTGTACATCGACCTCGATCCCAAGGACCTGCACCACCACCTGAGCACGGTCAAGGCGCCGCTCAATTCGCTGGGCGAAGCCGAACTTTGCCCGGGATCGAAGACACTCGCGTCGATCAACGCGAGCCTGCGCTGAAAGACGATGCGCCACGCAGCGAGAATGATCGTTGCGGCGGCGCTGGGACTCATCGCGAGCGCGTGCTCGAGCTGGCAGCACATCGAGACGCGCGAGCGCTGGACTTTGTACGCGAAGCCCGGCGAGGTGCTCGACTCCGCGAAGTTCGACCGCGCGCTCGAGCCGGCCTTCCGCGCTGTCGAAGCCAAGATGGGCCCGTTCGAGAATCGCGTGAACATCCATGCCTGGAACGCGCGCGAGGAAGTGGACGACGCGCCGAAGCTGCCTTCCGAAGGCTTCGAGCGCATCGAAGACGTGCCCGGCATCGGCAAGGCCCGCGTGCGCGCCTACCACGTCACCGGCGGCGCGTCGCCGTTCGCGCCCACGGGCGTGTTCCTCGGCACTGCCGAAGTCGGCACCGTCGTCCACGAACTCGTCCATGCGCGGCTTGCGGAAGAGGGCGGCGGCGTGCCGCTGTGGTTCGAGGAGGGCCTTGCCTCGCTGTGGGGCGACGGCGCGTTCTACGGCGGCGAGTGGATCGTCGACGGTCTTGCCTGCTGGCCGGCGCGCGTGCTGCGCGAGGAGACGATCGGCGACGCGGAGTTGACGCGCGTGATGCAACTGTCGGCCACCGAGGATTGCACACCGCGCGAAAACCTGATGGTGCACTTCGTCGGCTGGGCGCTGGTCTTCGATCTCGCGCGCGAAATGCCGAACGCGAACCACAGAAACTGGCTCGCCCATTTCCGCAGCGAAGCGGAGAAGCACACGTTGCTCGTCGAGACGCGCACGCGCATCGCACGCAGCATCAGCTCGAAGACGATCGAGCTGTGGCTCGAGCGATTCAAGGACGAAGACCCCGGCGTGCGCCTGGCCGCGGCCAAGGGCATGTGGAAGTTGCGCAGTCAGAAAGCGGTCGACGCGCTCATCGCGGCGATGCGGGACGAGGAGGACGCGCAGGTTCGCCTGACCCTCGGACTCAATGCCCTGCTTGCCGTCGGCGAGATGCGCGTCTCGCGCCGCACCTGGCGCGACATGTGGCGCAGGGTCGTGCCGGCGCTTGGCGAAGTGGAAGTCGCGGACGATCCGGAGCGCTCGTCGCTCGAGCAATTCCTCGCCGGCATGCGCGGCCGCGGCGGCCGGACGCAGGAAGGCCTGGACGGGCTCGCGCGGTATTGGGAAGAGTGAGCTGACCCGAATGCGGCGCATCCTGCTGGTCGCTGCGATCGCGGTGCTCGCGATGTTGCTGTGGACGTTGAATCGTGGCGCGAAGGTCGAAGTCGTGGCGCGCGAGGCTGCGCTTGCTGAATCGACTTCGGAGCCCGTACAGCCCGTGGAAGCGCCGGTCCAGATAGTTCCAGTCGATCGGCAACCTGCACCCGCTCCCGCCGAGATCGCGTCAAGTTCGACGCCGCTTGCGGCGCGCGGGACGATCGTGGTGCTCGACACGAACGGCGGCGAGCACGCGAGCGAGTCCGGCGTCGTGACGCTGCGAGTGCCTGGAAAGCCGGGGAAGTCCGTCGAAGAATTCGACTTGTCCATCGCGGACGGCGGCTGGGACGCCGCGGCGACACCGGATGTCGACTGCTTCGTCGTGCGCATTGTGCTCGGCGGTCGCGAGGCGCGACTCGAGGGCGATCGCACGACGAAAGTGAAGGCGCACGAAGCCATGACGCTGCGCGCGCGCTGGGTCGCTTCGACAATGCTGCACGTCGTCGATGCGAACACAGGTGTCGAACTCGACGGAGTCCGGCTGGTCCGCATGGACGAGATGTGGAGCGAGCAGATCGAGATTCCGATGGAGTCCTACGAATCCAAGGACTTCGCCGAGAACCTGCAGAGCCCGATTCCGATCGATCCGAAGTTCGAGATCGGCAGCGGCAAGTTCACGGTCTTCGCGCACTGCCGCAACTACGGATGGGGCTCGCTGCCGATCGATCCCACGGGCGGCGGCGATCAGTACATCAAGCTCGAGCCGGGCGCTGATCTATCGGTCAAATTCACCGGTGGCAGTCCCGCGCTCGGCGTGATCGTGCGCATCTGGCGCCGCAATGCCGGCGCACTCGAGCGCTACTATGATTTGTCGCCGAAGGGCGGCGGCCTGACTTCAACGGGCGGCACGGTTCCCGGCATCCGCGCTGGCGAATACGAAGTGCGATTGGAGCACGGAGAGTCGGGCTCGGCGAAGATTCTTGACAGTGCCGTGGTCACGATCGTCGGCGGGCAGAATGCGAGCGTCGAACTCGCTGTGCCCCCAACGCCGGCCGACAGATTCGTCAACGTGGTCGTCGTCGTTCAGCTCGACAGCACCTGGGACCTGAAAAAATTCAATCTCTACGTCGACGATCTCGATCTGCCGCCGACCACGCCGGGGCGTTCCCGGCACGTTGCGTGCCCGGAAGTGCGCGATACCGGTGTCTTCGCCTCCAAGCCGATGAAGTTGCGCGTCGGCAGGCACCAGCTCTACCTTGTCGAAGCGTGCTTCGGCGTCGAATGCGAAGTCACGGAAGACGAGCCGCAGGAAGTGACGATGGTCGTGCCGCCTTGTGGGCTGATCCTGCTTACAGTGATTGATGCGAGGACGGGCGAACTGATCGAGATGCCGGGCGTCGACTACACCTACCTCGGCGATTCGACCTCGCGAGGACACGGAACAGTTGGCATTGCTCCTTCCGGCCCAGGCCGAGTCGAGGTCTATGCGCCGATCGGCAAGATTCACCTCTCCGTGAGCGGTCATGCAAGCTCCGACTACTTGGCGGAATACCCCTACGTGGAAGTGGTCCCCGGCATCCAGGAAATCACCGTCGAGTTGAAACACGCACGCACGATCAACATCGTGTTGCGCGAGGGCGAACGACCCGTCGACTGCTCGACAGCCATGATGGGCCTCAAGGTTTCCGATGCGCAGGGCCCGGTCCATCCGCCGAGGGTGAGTCTCGACTCCAATGGCAAGCTCAGTGTCTCGCTGCATGACGCCGGCAGGTACGTGCTTGCGCTGCCCAAGCTCCCAGGCTTCCTGCCCATCCCCGACGTCGATGTCGATCTCTCGACGCAAGAGTCCGCCGACATCGTGATCCAGCTCGTGCGGGCGCTGTAGATTCTCGAAGCCTGTGACCTGCGGAGAGCACGGGAGCCCTCTTCACCCCATGTGTCTGGTCACTTGTCGCAATCGGAGCTGGACAATCCCACAGAGGATCTCGGATCATGTTCTCGCAACATGGCCGCAGCAGCACGCATTCTTGTCCTCACGCGTCGGATTACGCTCGCCGAACTGGCCCAACTCATCGGGAATCCCTTCCCGGACATGGTGAAGTTCGTCGTCGACATCGAAGGCGGGATCATCGCGATCGGAGGCGAACTGCACGCCGATGCCGAAGCGATTCTGATCGATCAGGGCAGTCAGCAGGATTCGCTCTGGGGCGGCAACTATTATCCGGGACGAGGTGAGCCAGGTTGCCTTGAATACGGATCGCTGATCAACATCAGGCCTTCCCAGCAGAATGAGTCGATGTTCGTCCAGAGTGAGGCAATCCGCGAGCGGATTCGCGTGGTTGTCTACTCGCTGATCGGGCGAGGAGAGAAACTGCCATGACCCAGCATTCGTCGCTCGCGCCAGAACGCTGGGCCAAGTTCACGCGGGGCCAGCAGATCCTCCAGATCGGCGTCGAGCTGCAGCGCGCGCGGAGCGCGTTGGCGTTGCTTGACCGAAGTTCACTGCGCGCCTCCTATGAGCGAGCGATGCGGCTTGTCGATCTCACCGTGCAGGTCAATGCAGTTCCCAATTTGCGGCGGGAACTCCTGCGCTGGCGCGGCGTGATCGCGAAACTCTATCTGTCTGAAGAGCCGGATCCGGCGACGCACGAAGCTGCGCTTCGCATGATTCTGGAACTCAACTCAGAATCAGCGAAGCAGATCCGCTTCTTGAGCATCTGACGGTGCCC
>JANMRV010000074.1:0-2644 GCA_031388685.1 Planctomycetota bacterium | reverse complement strand
TTCTATTACATCTTCATCGAGTCCTGGTGCCTGGGCTACTTCTGGAAATATCTGACCGGCGGGATCGGGGTCGACGCTGCTGCCACGATGACGGTGCAGGCAGGCCAATCCAGCAGCTTCTGGAATAACTTCATTGGCACGGCCAAGGACGGTGAGCTGTTCAGCTCCGGCCATGGCGGCGTGCTGGTCTTCTGGTTGATCACGATGGCGGTGAACATGTGGTTCGTGTTCCGCGGCCTGTCGAAAGGTATCGAAGCTTTCTGCAAGTGGGCCATGCCCGCCATGGCGGTGATCGCGATGATCGTGCTGGTGCGCGTGCTGACGCTGCCCGCCAACGACTTGCATCCCGAGCAGAACGTGAATACGGGTCTCGCCTACATGTGGAATGCGGACTTCTCGAAACTCGGGAGTTCGCAGGCCTGGCTGGCCGCTGCAGGACAGATCTTCTTCAGCTTGTCGGTCGGCTTCGGCGTGATCATCAACTACGCCTCCTACATGAAGAAGAAGGACGACGTGGCCCTTTCGGGCCTCACGGCCTCGGCCACGAATGAACTCTTCGAAGTGGGCTTCGGCGGCATGATCACGATCCCCGCCGCGTTCATTTTCATGGGTGCGAGCGGGATCATCGGCATGGGCACCTTCGGCCTGGGATTCAACACCCTGCCCGTAGTGTTCGCGCAGATGCCGGGTGGCAATTTCTTCGGCGCCCTGTGGTTCTTCATGCTCTTTCTGGCTGCGATCACCAGCTCGCTCTCGATGCTGCAGCCGACGGTCGCCTTCGTGGCCGAAGCTCTCGGTTGGTCGCACAACAAGGCTGTCGCGGGAGTCGCGGCTGTGGCCTTCGTCGGCAGTTGCTACTGCCTCTGGTTCACCGGCGGCACGATCGGCTGGGCCACGATCGACGACTGGGTCGGCACGTTCCTGATCGTGGTGCTGGCACTTTTCCAAGTGATCGCCTTTGCTTGGATTTTCGGAGCCAAACGCGGCCTTGAAGAGACCAACGTGGGTGCGCAACTGCGCATTCCGGGCTTCCTGCGATTCGTCCTGATGTTCGTCGCTCCGGCCTACCTGGCGATCGCCATTTTCTTTTTCGCCAAGAACGACCTGGGCAACTGGTGGGGCAAGGCCTTCGTCCCAGGGCACGTAGATCCAAAGAGCGGCCTCGTCGACTACTCACCCGTGGGCGGCTACTCGCTGATCCTGGTCGCCGTCGTCGCCCTTGGACTGATGATCCTGACGCACATCGGCGCGAAACGCTGGCGAGCTGCGGGCCTCGACATCGACGGCGATCGGCCGCCGTCGGATTGATCACGTATTACCCTGGAGAACCCAATGCAAACCCCTGCTCCCGAAGAAGTCGCGCGGCTCTCGACCACCGGCTGGATCTTCATGCTCTCGTCCCTGGCATTCGTCTGGGTGCTGACCCTCTGGTGCTTCCGACGGGTACTCGCCGGACCCAAGCAGGTCCCGGAACCGGTGAAAGACTTCCACAGCGCCTGATCGCAGCCTAGCTCTTCGACTCCCATGACCAGTACCACCACGGAAACCACGCTCGTCCCCATCGACCTCGCCGCGGAGCGCGCCGCGCTCGGGCCCGCATTGCACGAAGCCGTGCTGCGCGTGATCGACAGCGGCCGCTATGTGCTCGGGCCGGAAGTCGAAGCGCTCGAGCGCGACTTCGCGCGCATGCACGGCGTCGCCCACGGCGTCGGCGTCGCGACCGGCACCGATGCGCTGTGGCTTGGATTGCTTGCCCTTTGCGTCAAGGCCGGCGATCACGTCGTCACGAGTCCGTTCACGTTTTTCGCCTCGGCGGCGTCTATCGCGTTGATCGGCGCGAAGCCGGTGCTCGCGGACGTCGACTACGACACGGCGCTGCTCGATCCCAAGAAAGCAGAAGCCGCGATCGACGCCAAGACGACCTGCATCCTGCCGGTGCACCTCTACGGCCAGCTCTGCGACATGCGCGCGCTCAAGGCGATCGCCGAAAAGCATAAACTGAGGATCCTCGAGGACGGAGCCCAGGCCCACGGCGCCAAGCGCGACGGCTACGGCTGCGGCGGCATCGGCGACGCGGGCACGTTCTCGTTCTACGTGACGAAGAATCTCGGCGCAGCGGGCGAGGGCGGGATCGTGCTGACGAACAGCGAGTCGACCGCGAAGACCCTGCGCCAATTGCGCGACCACGGTTCGCCGGTGAAGTACGTGCATGAAATGATCGGCACGAACTCGCGCCTGCACTCGCTGCTGGCCGCGATCCTGAATGTGAAATTGCCGCACCTCGAGCGCTGGAACGCGCGCCGTCGAGAACTCGCCGCGCGCTACGACGAGGCTTTCAAGGGCTCGAAGACGCTCGCGCCGATGAAAGTCGAAGCGGGTTCGACGCACGCCTACCACCAATACGCCGTGCGCGTGCGCGGCAGCAGTTCGCGCGATGCCGTGATGGCGGCGCTCGCCGAGCGCAAGATCATGACCGCGGTGCACTACCCCACACCGGTGCACGTGCAGGTCGCCGCGAAGCCCTGGGGCTACAAGGCCGGCGATTTCCCCGTCGCGGAACGGCTGGCGCGCGAAGTCTTGTGCTTGCCGATCCACCCGTTCCTGTCGAATGCCGATGTCGACCGCGTGGCTGAGCAACTGATCA
>JANMRV010000050.1:0-6315 GCA_031388685.1 Planctomycetota bacterium | reverse complement strand
CGCGACTTAGGACGTTCTTGACGCAGCACGCGCGCGCGCCTGCCGGCACGCGGCGCTGAGTCGCTACGGAGTTCCTTTTCCCGTGGGCCGCGAATGCCTCGGAGCTTCGACTCACGACGGGCTGCTATGCGCGCCCTGATTCGCCGCCGAGAATCCGTTCGACAAGCCGGGCGAGCGCCAAGTTCAGTACTCGATCTCGGTCCAGTTCCGTCCGGGCACGCCCACGCACAAGATCAACGGCTTCCGCGGCGTGATCGCGCATGTGCCGCAAGCTCACGCGTGGATCATGCCGCGGCATAGACCACTTCGGCTTCGGCCAGCACCTCAGCTCTGAAGTAACGGCTCAGGAAGCCCGGCGTGTTGAGGTCGACTTTGCGACCCAGCAAGTCGGTGAGCTCGTCCTGCATCCTGAAAAATGCGAGGCCAGGAGTGTGCCCGAGTTGGAATTCCACGAGCACGTCGATGTCGCTTTCGGGGCCAAAGTCGTCGCGCAACACCGACCCGAAAAGCGACAGCCTCTGGATCCGGTTGGCTCGGCAGAATTCGGCGACTTTCGCCCGGTCGATCTTGATGTGTGCGCTCACGAGGTCAACTTACCCGCCGCCGTGAAATGGTGCAAAGCAGTCTGAGAGGTCCGGTACTGGACTCCAAGCCCCAGGCCGGTATCAGGACACGCGACTCCCGTCCCCTGATTGAGCTTCAGGCACGCGCTCGACTCCCGTTGGCGTGATGCGCCAACCGGGCTCGACACGGAAGACCCCATGCGAGTAGAGATGCTCGTCCAGATCGTTCGAAGACTGAGCCTGGCGGAGCGCCAACTCCCACCAGGCGAGCAGCTCCTCCCAACTTAGGTTGCGCAAGTCGAGGTCTTCTTCACTCAGGAAGGCATCGGTCATGTGGCAACTCGTTCAGGCAGGACGCCCAGGGCCCGTGACACCATCAGCGCGTGCGCTTCCACGAGCGGCAATCGCTCCAACTCGCGCGAAAGCTCAGGCCAGATCGCGGCCCAGGCAGACGACGCAGCGCGATAGGACTCCAAGCGGCGCTCGTTGATTTCCATCAGATCGAGCATCTCGAGTTGCAGAGCCTCGGCCAGTGCTCGGCGGTTCGTTCCGACACGCGCCAGCAGCGGACGCTCGACGCAGAGGGACAGCGCAAGGTCCGCGTGATCCTTGGCCAGCGCGATCAAGTCCTCGGCACTGCGCGAGAAAAGCAGGCGATCGCGCGGGTCTTCCATGCGCCGAGCCATTTCGGCAATGAAGGGATAGTCCTTCTGGCGGTCGGTCTTCTTCATCTCGGCAAAAATGCGCGCATCCGTGAACGGCGGGTCGCGGCCTTCCTGCTCGGCCCACATACGCGCGAGGTCGGCCGGCGCAACTCGCGGCGGCTTGGTAAAAAAGTCGGTGCGCACGCGCGACTCGCGCCTTTGGAATTCGAAGTGCGCGCTCCAACCTCCGGTCATCCAGCGCACGTCAAGCGGGGCGCCGAAGCGGTAGCGCGCGCCGTGTGCGTCAAGCACGCCAAGCACAGAGCTCAGGCTCTCGCGATCCTCGCGCAGGATCCAGTCACCATCCTTGCTGGCAATCGCAAGTCGGTGCAGAACCGCGGCTTGGCCACTGCAAATCACCGCGCGCAGACGGCCAGAATTGAACTCGCGAGTAAGCTCGAGATAGATCGTCACGGCGGCTGCAAGCTAACGAGCTTGAACCAGCTCGTCAGTTGAAATCGTCAGAAGTCTCTTTGGCGATCGCGGCGAGTGCACGGCGCGGCGAACAGCGGGGCAGCAGGCGAATTCGCGGGTCTCACCGCGCGGTGAGCCTGCGCAACCACCACACGTAGCCGTGGTGGACCGACTTGCCGGCGGCGTTCTTTTCGCTGCGGTAGTCGCCGACCAACAGATCGAGTTTGCCGTCGGCGTCGAAGTCGCAGACACTGACTTGCGTGCGTGTGCCGGGCGCGTCGGCGGCTGCGCTGGATTTCCGGACCAGCTCGAGCGGCGCGGCAAACTTCGGCGCGCCCTGCGTGCCGACGTTGCGCCACCAGCGCACGGCGCCGCTGTCGCTGCCGCTGAGAAGATCCCAAAGGCCGTCGCCGTCCCAGTCGGCGATCGTCGGGATCGCGTGGCCGCTCTCGACGGCGAGCGGTGAACCGCCCGCGTCGAGCGGCTCGTCGTCGGTGGCGAACGCATAGGCCTTCGCGCTGCCCAGATTGCGCCTGAGGTACATCGCGCCCTTGTAGCTGCCGAGGATCAGATCGAGATCTCCGTCGCCATCCCAATCGACCGCCGCGGCGCCGATGCCGAGCTCGGAGGGAACTTTGGAATTTTTCGCCTCGGACCAGTGGCCACCTTCGAAGTCCCACCACTGCCCAAGACGCAGCACGTCGCCGGCCTTGTCGAGCAATTTTTTCGGCGCGGCGAACTCGCCTTTGTCCTTTCCCGCGAGCACGTAGATTCCGCCCTCGAAACAACCGCTGTAGAGATCCAGGCGTCCGTCAGCGTCGAAGTCCGCCAACTGCGGACTCAGCGCGATGCATCACCAGTTCTCGATGTGCGCGTCCGCGCCGTCGGCTTGAAACAATCCCTTGGCGACAAGCTTCGGCGCGCCAGGTTCGCCAATGTTCGTGTAGAGCTGCAGGTAGCCCTTGAAGTTGCCGACCAGCAAGTCCGGTTTCTTGTCGCCGTCGAAGTCGGCGAACAGCGGGCCCGCGTGGCCGACGTATTTTCCAGTCTCGATCGGGCCCGTGTCGCACTCCAGGCGCACGGGCGCGGCGAGCGCGAACTGACCTTGAGCTTGCGGAGCCTTGGGCGCTCGGTCCTGCAGCAGGCACAGCAGCGCGAGACACGAAACCACGTGGGTGATCACTTCCGATCCTCCTTGACTCATGGCCGCAAACCGAAGGCCGTGCCCGATCGATCAGGCGCCGGCGGCCGGATTGTAGACGTTTTTCGCGCCGGGAAACTCGCCGGCCGCGATCTCGCTGATGCGCGCGAGCAAGCGCGGGTCGTCGACGTCGGCGAGCACGTAGAACTTCCACAGGTCGCGGTAACTGCGCTCGAGGTCGGCCAGGCGCGGCACGCGCTCGCCGAAATTGCTCAGCGGGTGCACGCCGTCGACGCCCGGCCAGCGCACGTGGGTGTGGGCCTCCTTGAGCTGCATGCGCTGCGCCGGGCAAGTCACCAGGACCTGCACGCGCTGGCTGGTCGCGAAATGCACCAGGTCCTGGATGCGCGACTCGACCCCGGCGCGTTCCTTCTGCTTGTCGCGCGCGAAGTAGCGTTCGACGAGTTCCTCCTGGGCGCCAAGGTTTTCGGGCCTGGGAAACACGCACACGCGCTTGGGCAAGCGACGCTGCTCGAAGCGCTCGATCAGCGAGACGACCTGCTTGCCTTGCACACCGCCGAGACGCTGGCCGCGGCTCGACAACAGCGCCAGCATCGACGCGTCGGTCGTATCGTAGAAATCTTCTTCGCGCACAGCGCCGGCTTCGAGCAAGAGCGCCACAGCGCGCGCGATCAACGCGCCGGCCGCGATCTTTGCATGGTGATAGTAGACACGCTCGGAGAAGTGATAGCGCGCTTCGAGCAGGCGCACGATCTCCGAGAGAATGTCCTCGCGCAACAGACCGTGCTTGGCGAGATCGACATACAAGTTTCCCGTCGCGCGATCGACGCGGAAGTACGACAAGACGCGCGGATCGATCCCGAGTTTCAGGCCGGTGAAATACGCGTCGCGCTGCAGGTAGTCGAGAATGTCGGAGCAGATCGTGTCGGCGTTGATCTGGCTCCAATACGGCGGCAGGGCCGGCCCGCTCGACGCATGCGTCAGGATGTTCGTCACATCGCGCTGCAGGCCCAGATCGCGCAGCACTCGGCCGAGGTCGGTCGTCGCTCCGAGCATGCGCTCGAAGCGATAGGCCGAATCGTGGCGGTGCATCAAACCGGCCTGGTCCTCGACGTTGTGGCCGAAGGGAATGTGCGTCACGTCGTGCACCAGGGCGGCGACGCGGATCACGCGCGCTTCTTCTTCGCTCACGCCAAGACAATCGCGAGGACTCTGCTCGAACGAGCGATTGATCGCCTCGATCATGCGCTGTGCGAGATGCAGCGTGCCGATCGAATGATCGAAGCGCGTGTGCATCGCGCCGGGGAAAACCAGGTAGGCACTGCCCAGCTGCTTGACGCCGCGCAAGCGCTGCATTTCGCGCGTGTCGAGCACACGCAGCTCCTCGTGCGTCAGATAGACATCGCCGTGAACGGGATCACGGACGACGCTGTAACGCTTGGCCAAGGACACGTCGCGGGGCGAAGTCTAGTGGACCGGGTGCACTTCGCCGGAGCCGCTGATCGAGATATTCGTATGCGGCGAGCCGATGTAGCCGATATCCCCCGAGCCGGAAATCGAAGCGCTCAGGTTCGCGCTGGCGCACACGCGCGCATCGCCAGAGCCGTCAATCGACACGTTGACGTCTTGGCACTCCAGCGCGGAGAAATCCGCGTCGCCGGAGCCCTCGATCGAGAGCGCGAGCTTCGTTGACTTGCCGGCGACGCGCAGGTCGCCTGATCCCTCGATTGCGGCCTTGAAGTCTTCGCCACTCACGCCCGTGATGCTCGCGTCGCAGGAGCCCTCGATTTGCATCCCGTCCAGGCGCGGCACGCTGATGGTCGCGCGAGTGTCGACGCGAAACGACAGGTTCTTGCCGGGGCGCGTCGAGATCACGAGCACGCCGTTTTCGACCTCCGTCGTCAGGTCGTCGATCAGATTGTCATCTGCGGTGACTTGCACGCTCTGCGCACCGCCGACGGTAGCCACCACGTCGCACGAACCCTCGACGCGGATGGCATGGAACTCTGCTACCGCACGGGTCTGGGTGGCACTGATTCCAGAACCCCGCTTGCCCGACCAGCCCCAGCCCGTGTGGCTCCCCTCGCCGACACCAGGGCCGACGGCGATGATGCAACTGGAAATCGTGAGCAGCAAGACGAGCACGATCAGGGCGAGGGTTTTCGGTCGCATGATGTCGGGTAGGGTAACGAAGGTTGGGGGAATTCGGCGCGGCCGGACGGCGCGCGATCTTCGGAAAGGGCGCGACTACGCCGGGCGGCCCCGAACATTCCCCGCCGGCTTCAGCCGGGATGAGAGCGGGCGGCGCGCCGGTAGCGGCGCATGTCGCTCCAGAGCTCCCGCACCCCGACCAGACGCGTGCCCGCGGCTCGATTGCGGCGCGCGATCTCGTACAGGATGCGCCATTGCTCGCGCAGCACCCGCCAGGCCTCGAAGACCGAGTAGCGCGGGTCGTAGATGTGGGTCGCCTCGCTGGTGGCGCCGTTGAGTTCGATCACGGTGAACCGGCCGGCGCGAAAGCTCTCCAGCGACTCGCTGCGCACGTCGTAGCGCCCGAAGTAGAAGCCCGGGTAGCCGCGGCTGACTTCATCGATCGCGCTTGCAATTTCCGGGGTCAGGAGGGGCGTGCCGTCGAGAAAGATCGCGCCCTGACAATGGTTGCCTAGGTCGGCGATCCTGACGCGTTCGCCCTTCGCCGGCACGTCCCACAGTCGGCCGCGGTTGCGGTGCAGGTAGACCTCGGCCATTGCCACCGCGCGGCGATCGGCGAGGATCAGGTGCTCGAGCGTATGCAAGCCGTCACCGACGAGTTCGGGAAAGACTTTTTGCGTGATCGAGAACACGCGGCCGCGCGCGTCGCCGGGATAACGATAGTAGAAGATGCCGAACTCGAGTCCGTCCGCGAACTGCTGAACCAGAGCGTCCACCCGAATCGTGGAGAGCCATTGTTCGACGTCGCGCTCGTCGTGCGCGACCTTGACGCCTGAGCCGCGCTGACCCGCGTCGGGCTTGAGCACGATCGGAAAACCGAGCTCGTGTTCGCGTTGAAAGCACCGGACAAGTTCGACTCGCTCGACGGTACTCAGCGCCGCTGGAATCTTGCGCGCGGGTGCGACCGAGCGCGATCCGGCGCTCAACGCGGAGAAGATCTCGGACTTCGATTCGCCGATGAAACCGCCGGCCGGCATCGCGGGATTGACCGCGGTGAACAGCGTCACACTGCGGTGTTTCAACGCCAGGAACACGATGTAGGCGATGATCGGCGGATAGAAGGCCCACGGTGGCCAAAATTCCCAGTGCCGCAGCCTGAGCCAGCGGCCGAGCAGATGTCTGCGCCCGCGCCAGGTGAACAGCGGCACGAGCCAGCGCGCCGCGAGGAAGAGCAACAGCAATGTGCAAAGAAAGATCGGCAAGGCGAAGCGTTGATAGCTCTCCGCCAATTCGATCGCGCGCGTGCCGAGCAGATAGGCCG
>JANMRV010000018.1:0-2744 GCA_031388685.1 Planctomycetota bacterium | reverse complement strand
GAGGCCAGCGTGCCGCGTGGCGTGCCCGCGCAAGTCGCCGGCAATCTCGCGGCGCCGAGCATTCCAGAGCAGCAAAGTGGCCGCCTGCAGCTTGCGCAATGGATGCTGAATCCAGAGCATCCGCTCACTTCCCGCGTGATGGTCAACCGCCTGTGGCAAGGCCACTTCGGCTTCGGCCTCGTGCGCACGGCGTCGAACTTCGGCTTGCGCGGCGACACGCCGTCCCATCCGGAACTGCTCGACTGGCTCGCGCGCGAGTTCGTGCGTCATCAGTGGTCGCTGAAGTCGATGCACAAGTTGATCTGCATGTCGAGCACCTATCAGAGTGTCTGCGACGCAAGTCCCGACATCGAACGCGAAGATCCGACCAATCGCCTGCTCTCGCATCAAAGTCGGCGCCGCCTCGATGCCGAACAGGTTCGCGACGCGATGCTCGCCACAAGTCAGATGCTCGATCCGGCGCTCGGCGGCAGCCTGCTCGCGATCGGCAACGGCGACTATGTCACGAACGACCAATCGAACGATTCCGCGCGCTATGACGCGCCGCGACGATCGATCTATTTGCCGATCATTCGCAACGCGATGCTCGACCTGTTCAGCGCTTTCGACTATCCGGATCCGAGCGTGACGGTCGAGCAGCGGCCGGCGACGACGAGCCCCAATCAGGCGCTCTACCTGATGAACAGTCCGTTCGTCACGAAGGCCGGCGCGAAGTTGGCGCAGCAGGCACTCGACGCGGCGGGCGATTCGCGGGCGCGGGTCGCAGCCCTGTACCGTGCGGTGCACGGCCGCGCGCCGAGCGCGGACGAAGCCGGGCGCGCGCTTGGTTTCATCGCACGCGCCACCGCGCAACCACAGGCCGAACGTCCGCGCACGAATGTCGGCGAGAGCGCGGATCCGGCCGCGAGCGAAGGCGCCTTGCGCCGCGAGAGCGAAGCCTGGTCGCTTTTGGCGCAGGTGCTGCTGATCTCCAACGAATTCCTGTACGTCGATTGAGCTCCATGGACACCCAGCGCTTTCTCGCACATTCCCGCCGCGACCTGCTGCGAGCCGGTGGCGCCGGTTTCGGCCTGCTCGGCCTTTCGGGGCTCGCGACGAGCCTCGGGCTCGAAGATCCGGCGCGGGCCTCGACGCTTCATACGACCTGGCCGGTGCGCGCCAAGCGCGTGATCTTCCTGTTCATGCACGGCGGCCCCAGCCAGATCGACACGTTCGACTACAAGCCGCTGCTCGAGCGCGACAACGGTAAGCCGCTGCCCTTCGAGAAGCCGCGCATCCAGTTCGCGCAGACCGGCAACTTGCTCAAGTCGCCCTGGAAATTCGCGCAGCACGGCGAGAGCGGCGCGTGGGTCAGCGAGCTCTTTCCCAATGTCGCCCGTCACGTCGACAAGCTGTGTTTCGTCAAATCGCTCAACGGAACCAACGAGGCCCATGGCGGCGCGCTGCTCGCGCTGCACACGGGTTCGGCGACTTTCGTGCGGCCGTGCATGGGTTCGTGGGTGCTCTACGGCCTAGGCAGCGAAAATCAGAATTTGCCGGGCTTCATCACGATCTGTCCGACGCTCGGCCACGGCGGCGTCAACAACTGGTCGAGCGCATTCCTGCCGGGCATTTTCCAGGGCACTCCGATCGGCAACGCCAGCGTGCCGGCCAAAGAGGCCAACTTCGCCAACCTGAGCCGCAGCGACATCACGCGCGAGGCGCAACGCGCGCAGCTCGATCTCTTGCGCGAGCAGAACCGCGCGCACGAGGATCGCCGGTCCGCCGATCCCGCGCTCGAGGCGCGCATCGCTTCCTACGAGCTGGCCTTCCGGATGCAGGCCGAGGCGCCGGGGATCATGGATCTTGGCACGGAGTCGCCCGAGACGCTCAAGCTCTACGGCATCGACGAGAAGACGACCGAGAACTTCGGCCGCCAGTGCTTGCTCGCGCGCCGTTTCGCACAGAGCGGCGTGCGCTTCGTGCAGTGCACGCACAGCTACAAGTGGGACCAGCACGAAAACCTCAAGGCCGGCCACGAGCAGAACGCGCGCGAAGTCGACCTGCCGATCGCGGGCTTGCTGCACGATCTCGAGACGCACGGTTTGCTCGAGGACACGCTGGTGATCTGGGGCGGCGAATTCGGACGCACCCCGACGGCCCAGGGCATGGACGGCCGCGACCACAATCCCCACGGCTTCACGATGTGGCTCGCCGGCGGCGGCACGAAACCGGGTTTCAGCTACGGAGCCACCGACGACTACGGCTTTTTCGCGACCCAGGACAAGGTCCACATCCACGACTTCCACGCGACGGTGCTGGCCCTTCTCGGCCTGGACCACGAGCAGTTGACCTATCGCTACGCCGGCCGCGATTTCCGTCTGACCGACGTCGCAGGCCGCGTGGTGACCGAGCTGTTTGCCTGACCCCGAGCTCAGTTAGAATCCGGGCGCGGTGTCCGCCATGGAGTCCAGTTTCGAAGGGCGCAAGCCGGAGATCCTCTACCCCTGCATCTGGTCCTACCAGGTGATCGGGATCGATGAAGAGCTTTTGCGCGAGGCGATCGGCGAGGTGCTCGGCGACTTGCAGCACGTCGTGAAGCCCGGCCACAGTTCCAGCGGAGGGAAGTATCGCTCGCTGGGACTCGAGGCGCGCGTCGAGGACGAACTCGAGCGACTGAAGATCTTCGACCGTCTGTCGAAGCACCCCGCGATTCGTTTCGTCCTCTAGCTGTACCGAGCCAGCCTCGACTCCGCCGCTTTCGC
>JANMRV010000841.1:0-2329 GCA_031388685.1 Planctomycetota bacterium | reverse complement strand
GAGCGCGCGCAATTGAAAGCGATTTCGGAGCTGTGCGACAAGACGGACAAACTCGCGCTCGTCCCGCCCGAGGGCCGCCAACTGCCCCTGATCCTCGCGCCCACGCGACTCGAGTTCATGCAGTGGAACGGCTATTCGGGCCTGCTCGACGAAAGCCTCAAGGCGGTCAACTGGTTCGATGATGCGGCGCAATGGACGCAGTTCTGGTCGGGCTGGAATCTGGTGCTCGCGCTCGAATACGCGCCCTGGAACGGCTTCGATCCGAGCTTCAAGAGTTCGCAGCCGATGAAAAAGGTCGGCGACACGATCATGGCCCAGCACGTGGTGCAGCAGGCGACGTATGGCTTGCTGCGAACCTGCCGTCCGCAAGCGCCAGAGACTCGCTACGAGAGCGCGCTCGCGCTCTTGATGACGATCGACGCTTGCGGCGAAGTCAACACGGTCGAAGGCGCCGGCGGCGTCGGCACCAGCGGAGCGAAGACCAAGCCGTACTCGAAGTTTATTCCGGGCGGCAACCCCAAGGGCGGCACTTTGCCGGGCCGCAGCGCGGCCGCGCTGTCCGTGATCGTCGAAAATCACTGGCGCAAGGGTCACGGCGCCGACGGATTCGCCGCGAATCTAAAGAGCGGTCAGATCGACGGCGTCAAGGCAGCCAAGGGCGAGAAGGTCGACCCGCTCGCAACTTTCGTGCTGCACAAGGAAGACAACACAGGCAAGCACATCGTGCACGCGCCGTTCTTCGGTCCGCACGCCGACGAGCAGGAATATCCGCCGATCGAATATCTGGTCGACTTCGCCGAGTTCTATCGCGCGTACAAGACCGGCTTCTTCTACTGGCTCGAACATGTCGGCATCGAACCCAAGGAGCCGTCGAAGAAGTGGAACGAACTCGTGCGCGCCTTGCCGACGATGGACGACAAACTCGACTTCGACAGCCTGCTCGCCAAGGTCTACGGTCTGCCGGTCAGCGCGAAGGACGGCACGACGGACAGCCTGGAATGGCGCTTCCTGAAGTCGATTTCGACTTCCAAGGCCAAGTGATCGTCCTGCTTCTGCCCGAATCGGAAAGGCTTCAGACTGGCGCGTGTTCGCGCCGCAGCCAGGCGAGCAACTCGGCCATGTCCGTCGGCAGCTCCGACTCGAATGCGAGCCGCTCGCCCGTGAGCGGGTGGTCGAACTCGAGCTTCGACGCGTGCAACGCCTGGCGCGCGATCTGCGGCGCGGCTTTCGACAGCGGCACACGCAGCGGACCGTGATGCTTGTACATGCGGTCGCCGACGATCGGCAGGCCGATGTGGTAGAGGTGCACGCGAATCTGGTGCGTGCGGCCGGTCTTCGGCTGGCAATCGAGCAGCGCAAAGCCGCGCAACCTCTCGCGCACCGTGTAGAAAGTCGACGATGCGCGGCCTTGGCCCTCGGCGACGACCATGCGCTTCTGCGGCGCCTTCGGATTGCGGTTGATCGCCGCGTCGATCCAATCGGAATCGAAGCGCGGCTGGTTGTGGACGATCGCGGCGTAGGTCTTGACGACCGTGCGCGCGCGGAACTGGCGCAACAGGCTCTCGAAGCCCTGCTCGGTGCGTGCGAGCACCATCAATCCGCTGGTGCCCGCGTCGAGCCGGTGCACGATGCCCGGACGATCACGGCCCTGCAGACTCGGCATGGCGCCGAATTCGAGCGCGGCAAGTTCGCTGACCGTCGCGCCGCGCAGCGTGGGGGTCGGATGCGCCAGCTGGCCCGCGGGTTTGTCGATGACGATGAAGTGCTCGTCCACGAAGACCTTCACAAGCGCCAGTTCGCCCGCGTCCTCGACGCGCTGCAAGTCGCGCTCGCGCACCTCGACTTCGAGCTTGGCCCCGGCCTGCACGGAGACTCCGGGCTTGGTCGGCACGAGACCGTCGACGCGCACGGCCCCTTCGCCGATCCAGGCCTGGATGCGCGTGCGCGAGACCGTGGGCAGCAGGTCGGCCAGGCAGCGGTCGAGACGCTTGCCCTGCTGTTCGGGCGGGACGCAGAAGCTCAGAACAGTGCCCGGAGAGTTCGTTGGAATGGCCATACTCGAGGACCGAGCATCGCAGACTTTTGCGGCGAGCGGGAGCGCGGTCTTGGATCTGTGCGCAAATGGGCCTCTGCGCGCGCTGGTGCCCCCTCGCGGAAGTAGTTACCGTTCTCGTGCGCCCGGCTAGCTTTCAGTGCCCTGACCCTCGCCGCCCCCGCGATCCGCACCTGGCCAGCGCAGGCGCTTGCGATTCGCTGACCTTGCTCCGGATCCAAGAAGAAGAATGGCCGTGATGATTCTTGCTGTCGCTTCCTTGCTCTGCTTCGCGCC
>JANMRV010000824.1:0-4997 GCA_031388685.1 Planctomycetota bacterium | reverse complement strand
GTCGTCGCATTCGACCAGCACTTCGGGCTCGCCGGTCGGAACCAGTTGGCGCCGGCCCTTGACGTCCTTGACCGCGTGGACCTTCTCGAATCGCACGCCCTTCAAGCGGCCGTTCTCGTGCACGAATTCCTTGGGCACCATGAAATTGAGGATCGGGATGCCTTCGTGCATCGCGTCCTCTTTCTCCCACGGCGAGGCCTTCATTTCCTCGAAGCCGGAGCGCACGACCACGGTCACTTCCTCACCGCCTAGACGGCGCGACGAGCGGCAGCAATCCATCGCCGTGTTGCCGCCGCCGAGCACGATGACACGCTTGCCGATCTTCGTGGTGTGGCCGAACGAAACGCTGGCCAGCCAGTCGATGCCGACGTGCACGTTCGCGGCGGATTCCTTGCGGCCGGGCAGAGTGAGCTCGCGTCCGCGCGGCGCTCCGCAACCGACGAAGATCGCGTCGTAGGGCTCGGCGAGCAGCTTCTTCATGCTCTCGATCTTCTGCCCCGCGCGCAGTTCAACGCCCAGGTCAAGGACCAGATCGACCTCTTCGGCGAGCACCGCTTCCGGCAGGCGGAACTTCGGGATCTGCGTGCGCATCATGCCGCCCGCCAGCGGGTCGGCCTCGTAGACCACGACTTCGTAGCCCTGGGTCACCAGGTCGCGCGCGACGGTCAGCGACGCGGGCCCGGCACCGATGCAGGCGACGCGTTTGCCGTTCCTCGGCGGCGTCTTGGGCAGGCGCTCGCTGATGTCGCCCTTGTAGTCGGCGGCCACCCGCTTGAGCCGGCAGATCGCCACCGGTTCCTTCTCGACGCGCACGCGCCTGCAGGCCGGCTCGCAGGGGCGGTCGCAGGTGCGCCCGAGGATCCCGGGGAACACGTTCGAATGCCAGTTCACCATGTACGCGTCCGCATACTGCCCGGCGGCAATCATGCGGATGTACTCGGGCACCGGCGTGTGCGCCGGGCAAGCCCATTGGCAGTCCACGACCCGGTGAAAGTAGTCCGGGTTCCCGATGTCTGTCGGATCCAAGCCTCGCTCCTCCTGAAAACCCGCCGTGGCCGAGGAACTCTCGGCGCAAACTGGGGGCCGACTACTCTAGCCGCGGCTCCCAGGAATCCCATGCCGGACCTCGCGGAAAGGCCCACGACGGCGGGGGGGCAAGAGCGTACCTTGTTCGCCCCCCGACCCCGGTTTCCACGCCCTATGCCCAGCTTCCGACTCGAACTCGACGCCCCGAACAATATTGTCCTGGTCATGGTGACCGAGGACGACGGCAGCGAACACGACTACCAGTTCGATTTCGACCCGCGTTCCGGCCGCTACGAGTTCTCCGAGCGCGATCTGCTCGAGCGCGACTTCGGCGCCGAGTGGGTCGAGGAAATGGACGAAGCCGTGCGCAAGACGATCGCGCGCTCGATTTCGTCGCGGACTTGAGTCCGGGCGTGCCCTGGCGGGGCTAGATCTACTCCCATGCGTCGCGTTTTCCTGATCGTGCTCGATTCACTCGGCTGCGGGGAGCTCCCCGACGCGGCCTTGTTCGGTGATCAGGGCGCGCACACGCTCGATCACCTGGTGCGCGCGGCCGGCGGTCTCGACGCTCCGCGCCTGATCGCACTTGGGCTCGGCCATGTTCCCGGAGTGACGAGTCTGCCGCGCGTCCCAAGACCTGCCGCGGCGTTCGGCCGTTGCGCCGAGCGCTCGCCGGGCAAGGACACTTCCACAGGACACTGGGAGATGATGGGGCTCGTGCTCGACAAGCAGTTTCCCGTCTATCCGCAGGGCTTTCCCGCGGAGATCCTGACTCCTTTCATCGAGCGCGGCATGCTGCCGGGCGTCCTGTGCAACCAAGCAGCCTCGGGCACCGAGGTGATCGAGAGGCTCGGGGCGGAGCACATCGCGAGCGGCAAGCCGATCGTCTACACCAGTGCCGACTCGGTTTTCCAGGTGGCCTGTCACGAAGAGCACTTCGGACTCGAGCGCCTGTACGAAATCTGCGAGATCGCGCGCAAGATCCTCGAGCCCTACGGCGTCGGCCGAGTGATCGCGCGACCATTCGTCGGAAAACCCGGCGCCTTCCGCCGCACCTACAATCGCCGCGATTATTCGCTGCTACCGTTCAAGCCGACTGCGCTCGATCGCCTGAAGGCCGCCGGTGTGCCGGTGATCGGCGTGGGCAAGATCAGCGACATCTTCGCCGCGCAGGGCCTGACCCGTGACGTGCACACCGAAGGCAATGTCGATGGCATGCGCGCGACAATCGAACTGGCGCAAACCCAGGCAAATGGCCTGATTTTCGTCAATTTGGTCGACTTCGACATGTTGTACGGGCATCGCCGCGATGCGGCCGGTTATCGCCGCGCGATCGAAGTTTTCGACAAGGACCTCGTGGCGCTCGAGCGCGAGTTGCGCGAGGATGACTTGGTGCTGCTCAGCGCCGACCACGGCAACGATCCGACCTTCACGAAGAACACGGATCACACGCGCGAATACGTCCCGATTCTCGCGTTCGGCAAGCGCGTGAGGCCAGCTGTCGAACTCGGCACACGTTCGAGTTTCGCGGACATCGGCGCCACGGTCGAAGAGGCGCTGGGTCTGAAACCCACCGGCCCCGGAACATCGTTCCTCGGGGCGATCCTCGCACGATGAACGCACGCGAAGTCTTGCTGAAGAAGCGCGACGGCGGCGAGCTCAGCGACGCACAGATCGAGGACTTCGTCGCCGGAGCGGTCGACGGCACGATCGCCGATTATCAGACCAGCGTGCTGCTTTCTTCGATCTTCCGCCACGGCTTCACGACGCGCGAACTCGCGGCTTGGACCGGCGCGATGTTGAACAGCGGCAAGACGCTCAACTTCGACTCGATCGCGAAGCCCAAGGTCGACAAGCACTCGACCGGCGGCGTCGGCGACAAGGTCTCGATCCCGCTCGCGCCCGCGGTCGCCGCCTGTGGCGTCGCGGTGCCGATGATCTCAGGCCGCGGACTCGGCCACACCGGCGGCACGCTCGACAAGCTCGAATCGATCCCTGGCTTTCGCACGCAACTCGAGCCGGCGGAATTCGCGCGCGTCCTGGCGCGCTGTGGTCTCGCGCTCGGCGGGCAGACGCCCGGAATCGTGCCCGCGGACCGCAAGTTTTATGCGCTGCGCGATGCGACCGGCCTGGTCGAATCGATCCCGTTGATCGCGAGCTCGATCCTCTCGAAGAAACTGGCCGAGGGTCTCGACGCGCTCGTGCTCGACGTGAAATTCGGCTCGGGCGCGTTCTTGCCGCGGATCGAAAAGTGCCGGGAATTGGCGCGCACGATGCTCGAGCTCGCGACGGCGATGAAGCTGCGCGCCAGCGTTTTCCTCACGTCGATGGAGCGGCCGCTGGGCGATTGCGCGGGGCACACTCTGGAAATCGCCGAGTCGATCGCCTGCCTGCGCGGTGGTGGTCCGAAGGATTTGCGCGAGCTCGTCGAGGTGCAGGGCGCTGAAATGTTGCGCCTCGCCGGTGTGGCGCGCGACGAATCCGACGGCATCGCGCAGATTCGCGGCGCGCTCGATTCCGGCCGCGCCTTCGATGCATTCCGCTGCGTGGTCGAGGTTCAAGGCGGCGACGTGCGCGTGATCGACAATCCGTCGCTGCTCGCGCGCGCCCCCGACGTGCACGTCGTCGAGGCCGCGCACGCGGGCTGGTTCGATTACGTCGACGTACGCGAGATCGGCAACGCGATTGCCGCTTTGGGCGGCGGCAGGCAGCGCGTCGAAGACAGGGTCGATCCGCGGGTCGGTGTGAAATTCAAGGTCGTCGCCGGTGCGCGGATCGAGCGGGGACAAGCCATTTTCGAAGTCCACCACGGTGAGTCCGGATTCAGTCGGGCGCTCGTGTGTCTTGGCCGTTCGTTCAGTATCACCGACGCACAGCCGAACATCGGCCCCTTGATCGCGGAGCGCATGCTCGGATGAGCGCCATGTCGAAAGCCACGATGGAGTCACGTGTGGATGCGCTCGCGAATGCGTTCGCGAAGAACGGTTTGGAGCGCTTCGATCTTGCGATCGTGCTCGGATCCGGTCTCGGCGCCTTCGCTTCAGCAATCGCGAAGTCGCGCACGGTCAGCTACGTGGACATCGACGGCATGGCGCGCTCGAGCGTCGCGGGTCACGCGGGGCAATTCGTCATCGGCGAAGTCGGCAATTGCCGTGTGCTCGTTCAGCAGGGCCGCGCGCATCTCTACGAAGGCTGGAGCGCACAGGATGCGACGCGCGCCGTGCGCGCGTTCGCGAAACTTGGCTGCCGGGGAGTCGTCTTGACCAACGCCGCCGGCGGGCTGCGCCGCGAATGGAAACCCGGCACGCTCGTTCGCATCACTGATCACATCAACATGCAGGGCCGCACGCCGCTCTCGATGAACGAGCGCTCCTCAGGCGCGATCTATTCCGCGAGTTTTGGCGCGGCACTCGAACGCGGAGCCACGGACGCTGGTGTCGCCTTGGAGCGCGGCATCTACTGCGGCCTGCTCGGCCCGAGCTACGAAACGCCTGCGGAAATCCGCATGTTGACCAATATCGGCGCCGATCTGGTCGGCATGAGCACCGTCGCCGAAGCGAGCGCCGCGCGCGCCAGCAGCATGCAAGTCGCCGGCCTTTCGCTGGTCACGAATCTCGCTGCAGGCATCAGCCCCACGAAGCTGGACCACGCCGAAGTTCTCGCCGCGGGGCAGGCCGCGGCGGAGCGGATCACGAAACTTCTGCTTGCGGCGGTACCGCACCTCGCCGAGGAATCCATGGCCTGAACTGTCATGGAGCCTATGAGCGCGCGAACCCTTAGAGCAGGTCCTAAAACCTCTGTTAACGCGCCGCCGGATATGCTTTCTAATAGTCCATGGACAAGGACTTCTTCGACGTACCCGACGCCCTGTGGCGCCGCATCGAGCCGCTGTTGCCTCCCGAGCGCCCCAAGCCCAAGGGCGGCCGCCCACGCGTTCCCGATCGAGTCGCGATGGCAGGGATCATCTACCG
>JANMRV010000795.1:0-7504 GCA_031388685.1 Planctomycetota bacterium | reverse complement strand
CAACCGCCTACTGGTGCCGTACATGACTCAGGCACTCTTGATACTCGAACACGACGACGCGACGAAGGAAGACATCGACACAGCGATACAATTGGACTGCAACTTCCCGATAAAACCGATCACACTGACCGACTACGTCGGCCTCGACACGACGCTGGCGATCATCGAAGGCTGGGTGAAGCGCTATCCCAAGGAACCGGCCTTCAGCATCCCCGAACTGCTGCGCAAGAAGGTCAAGGAAGGCAAGCTCGGCCGCAAGACCGGCGAGGGCTTCTACAAGTGGGACGGAGACAAGAAAGCATGAGAATCACAATTGCATTCGTCTCGGTCCTGCTGGCGACACTCTGCGCGTTCGGCCTCGCGGGCTCCAGCGTGGCGAGTGCGCCCGCCGGCGGCCTCGAGATCAAGTGGAACGCTCCGACGAGCCGCCTCGCGGGCGCCGCTTTCAACGTGCACATCGAGTTGACCGCGCCCGCTGGCGGCACGGTGGTTTCAGGCTGGCTTCTGACCCCGGCGGCATTCGTCGTCGACGGCAAAGCCATCGCCGAACGCGAGGACAAGGGCTCGATGTCGCTGCCTGAAGGCGCGAAGATCACCGCGAACCTGGATCTCGGCCCGTACTTGAAGAGCGAGAAAGACTTCCAGATCGTCTATGCCAGCGGTATCGGCGACGACAAGCCGGTCAGCGTGAAGATGCTCATGCCCTGCGTGCCGGGGCTGAACTTCATGGACGGCAAGTCCGTGCCGCTTGACGACCTCGCGAAATACAACGTGATGCTGCAGACCAATCGCGGCGACATGATCGTCGAGTTCTGGCCCGACGTCGCGCCGAACCACGTGAGGAACTTCCTCGATCTGTCGTACACGAACTTTTATTCGGGCACGACCTTCCACCGCGTCATCCGCGGCTTCATGATCCAGGGCGGCGATCCGACCGGGACGGGCGGTGGCAACGGGCCGCGCAAGCTGGCTGCGGAGTTCAACGCCAAGCACCATGAGCGCGGTGTGTTGTCCATGGCGCGTGTCGACGATCCGAACTCTGCTTCGTGCCAGTTCTTCATCATGCACGGGCAGAATCCCGGACTCGACGGCAAGTACAGCGCGTTCGGCAAGTTGATCGGCGGCTACGACACGCTCGACCTGATCGCCACCACGCCGACCTCCAGCGATCGGCCACTCGACCCCGTGAAGATCGTGAAAGCCACGGTCATCCTCGCAACGCCCAAGTGATCCGGCCTTTTCAAAGAAAATCCTCAATGACCCAAGCTCTCCAAGGTGTGACTGCGCTCATCGAAACCAGCTCCGGTCCGATGACCGTCGAATTCTTCCCCGACAAGGCTCCCGGACACGTCGAGAACTTCGTGAAACTCGCCGAGAAGGGCTTTTACAACGGCACGGTCTTTCACCGCGTGATCAAGGGTTTCATGATCCAGGGCGGTTGCCCGGAAGGCAGCGGCACCGGCGGCCCCGGCTACCAGATCAAGGCCGAGTTCAACGACACGAAGCACGTCAAGGGCATCCTGTCGATGGCGCGCTCGCAGGATCCGAATTCGGCGGGTTCGCAATTCTTCGTCTGCCACGGCGACGCGAGTTTCCTGAACGGTCAGTACACGGCCTTCGGCAAGCTGGCCGCGGACGCGGAGAGCACGGCAACGCTCGACAAGATCGCCGCTGCGCCGGTCGTGTCCTCGCGCGGCGAGAATTCCAAGCCCGTGACACCGGTCAAGATCACCAAGGTGACCGTCGTGCGCCCGGCCGCGAAGAGCTGAACATCATGGCGTTCGAAAACATCCTGCTCGCATCGGCTGACGGCGTCGCCACGATCACGGTCAACCGGCCGAAGGTGCTCAACGCGCTGAATCATCAGACGCTTGCGGAACTCGCCGCGGCCTTCGATGCCGTGCGCGACGACAATAGCGTGCGCGCCTTGGTGATCACCGGTTCGGGCGAAAAAGCCTTCGTGGCCGGCGCCGACATCAACGAACTCGCGCGCATGCAGGCGATGGAAGCGAAAGCCAAGGCCTTTTTCGGCCAGCAGGTTTTCGGCCGGCTCGAGAGACTCGGCAAGCCTTCGGTCGCGATGATCAACGGCTTTGCGCTGGGCGGGGGACTCGAACTCGCGCTGGCCTGCACGCTGCGCACGGCAGCGACGACCGCCAAAGTCGGCTTGCCCGAAGTTTCGCTCGGCATCATTCCCGGCTACGGCGGAACGCAGCGCCTGGCGCGCATCGCGGGGCCCGGCGTGGCGCGCGAGTGGGTCCTGACCGGCGACATGTTCACGGCTGAAGAAGCCCACCGCGTCGGCGTGGTCAACCGCGTGTTCGAGCCCGCGGCTCTGCAGGCCGGCACGGCGGAACTTGTCACCAAATTGCTCTCGCGTTCACCGCTCGCGATTGGACTCGCGCTCGAGACCATCGCGCGCGGGCTCAACATGAGCCAGCAGGAAGGCGAATTCATCGAGAGCGACATGTTTGGTCTCGCTTCGACCACCGCCGACATGCGCGAAGGCATGAGCGCGTTCCTCGAGAAGCGCAAGCCCGTTTTCCCCGGCAAGTAAGCTCGCAAGACTCTGCACCAGTAAGGACGATTCATGGCTATCGAAGTGGTTCTCGTCGGCGGCGCGCGCACTCCCATGTGCGAGTACGTCGGCACTCCCGGTTACGGCAAGTTCAAGGACATCAGCGGCATCGAGCTCGCCGCGCACGCCTCGAAGGCGGCGCTCGAGCGCGCGCGCGTCTCGGCGGATTCCGTCGACCACGTTGTGATGGGCAACGCGCTGCAGACTTCGCTCGACGCGATCTACGGCGCGCGCCACGTCGGTCTCAAGGCGGGTGTCGGTCAGTCGGCGGCGGCCTTGACCGTCAATCGCCTGTGCGGCTCGGGCATCCAGTCGATCGTCAGCGGCGCGCAGATGATCCTGCTCGACGAGGCCAAAACCGTGCTCGCCGGCGGCATGGAGAACATGAGCCAGGCGCCCTACGTCCTGTACGGCGCGCGCAACGGTTTCCCTTTCGGCACGGCGCCGCAGCTGCAGGATTCGCTGTTCGCAAGCCTGATGGATCCGGTCGCGGGTCTGTACATGGCTCAGACCGCCGAGAATCTCGCGCGGCGTCTCTCCATTTCGCGCGAGCAGCAGGATGCCTTTGCGCTGCGCTCGCACCAGCTCGGAGCCGCGGCAGTCAAGGAAGGCCGTTTCGCCGAGGAAATCGCGCCCGTGATCGTGAAAACGAAGAAGGGCGATGAAACGATCAGCAGCGACGACCACATCAAGCCCGACACGTCGCTCGAAGCACTCGCGAAGTTGCGCGCCGCGTTCGGGAAGGACGGCACTGTCACCGCCGGCTACGCCTGGGGCATCGTCGACGGAGCCGGGGCGGTGGTGCTGACCACGGCCGAGCGCGCGAAGGCCGACAAGCTCGACGTCTTTGCCGTGATTCGCGCCTGGGGGATGGCCGGCGTCGATCCGAAGGAGATGGGCATCGGTCCGGTGCCGGCGATCAAGAACTGCATCGCTCGCGCGGGCATCAAGCTCGATCAAGTGGACTACGTCGAGATCAACGAAGCGTTCTCGGCGCAGTATCTGGCTTGCGAGAAGGAACTGGGCCTCGACCGCGACCGCTGCAACGTCAACGGCGGCGCGATTTCGCTGGGCCACCCGCTTGGCGCGACCGGCACGCGGCTGGTCTTGACCTTGATGTATCAACTGCGCCGTTCGAAGAAGCGCTACGGGATCGCCTCCGCCTGCATCGGCGGCGGACAGGGCATCGCGATCCTGATCGAGAATACGCAGCGCTAGAAAGACCGCCGTGAATCCGTTGATCAAAACCCACGCCGATGGGCGCCGCACCGTCGCGCTCTCGCCGGACAAACGCGTCCTTTTCCTGTTCAAGGACTTGCAGCTGATCCGTCGCCAATTGCGCGGGGAAGCCAATTTCCGCATGGCCGACGTCGATCCGGCGGATCTGCTCGACGACATCAACACCGACGTGATGACGCCGGCTTGGGTCTGCTTCCGCCACAAGCCCGAGGACATCGCGCTCGACGCCTACGCCGGTCTGATCGACAAGGCGCAGAAGCGCGTGTTCGACACGCGCGCCCTGATGGACGGCGGCTTCGAAGTGATCGTCTCGGGGGCGCGCAAGGGCACGGGTTCTTCGCGCGAAACCGCGCCGCAGTGCGAGAAGTGGTCGGGCATCAATCTGGTGATCGCGTCCTCGTTCGCGCCAATCCACCTGCGCAACAACATCAATCTCGGGCAGTTGATGGGGGACTATTCGCTGCTCGCGCGCCTGCAACTGGGCGAAGAGATCGCGCTCGAGGAATTCACCGCGCGCTTCGATCCGGTGACGCGCGCGACGCTCGAGAACGGCGGACTTTTCCCGTTCATCGCGAAGTACCAGAGCGGCGCGTTGAAGGTGGCCGTACCCAAGGCGAAGAAACGCGCGATGACGATGGCGGAGAAGATTCTCTCGTCGCACATCGTCGGCGCCGACGCGAAATCCATCACGCTGCAGCCCAACGACGCCTGCCTGGTGCGCGTCGACGGCGGCTATAGCCACGAATTCACGACTGCGCAGGTGCACCACTTCCTGGCCCAGGAATACGGCGCCGGCTACAAGGTCCAGAACGCGTCGAAGCTCGCCGTGTTCGAGGATCACCTGCTCTACGCCGACGGCGTGGCGCGCATGGCGCCGTTTAAGCCGCAGATCGAGACACTGCGCCGCCTGCAGCGCGAATTCCAACTCCACACCGGCGTGCGCGACTACTCGGCCAAGGACGGAATTTCGCCGGGCATCTGCCACCAGGTGGCGCGCGAACACTTCGTCGACCCCGGCGATTTCATCCAGGCCACCGACAGTCACACCTGCATGGGCGGCGGCAACAACGCGCTGACCTGGGGCGTGGGCGCGACCGAGTACGCCGGCCTGATCTACTCAGGCTTCACCTTCGTCAAGGTGCCTGAGTCGATCCGCTTCGAACTCACCGGAACACTGTCGTCCGGCACGACGGCCAAGGACGTGATCCTGCACATTCTCGCGACGTTCGCGGTGCGCGAGGACACGCTCGACCGCGTGATGGAGTTCGGCGGTCCCGGTCTCGCCGGTTTGTCGATGGACGAGCGCGCGACCCTGTGCAACATGGCGACCGAGTGCACGGCGCGCAGCGGAATCTGCGAAGGCGATTCGGTCGCGGCCGAATGGCTCGCCGCTCGTCGCCCCGGCCGCACGGCCGCTGAATTCGCCAAGACTTTCGTCGCGCCCGACCCCGATGCGCATTACGACGGCGGTGTGCACTCGATCGATCTGTCGAGCATCCAGCCCATGGTCGCCAAGCCCGGCGATCCGACCTACGGCGCGCGCATCAAGGATCTCGCCGCGGTGAAGATTGACATCGCTTACGCAGGCTCGTGCACTGCCGGCAAGGAGCACGACCTCGATTTCTACGCCACCGTGCTGGCGGACGCGCTTGCGTGCGGCCGTCGCGTGGCGCCAGGCGTGCGCATGGTGCTGCAGTACGGCAGCGAGGACGTGCGCAACTATGCACAGAAGCGCGGCTACATCGACGTGTTCACTCGCGCCGGCGTCGAGATCATCAACCCTGGCTGCGGCGCCTGCATCGGCTGCGGCCCGGGCGTTTCCGCGTCACCCACCGAGGTCACCGTCAGCGCGATCAACCGCAATTTCAGCGGTCGCAGCGGACCGGGCCAGTTGTACCTGGCCTCGCCGCTGACGGTTGCCGCCAGCGCTGTCGAAGGCCGCATCACGAGCTACGTTCCTGGAATGTTCAAGCAGTCGCGCACGCAAACGTCGAGCGCACACTAGAGGGTCACCATGGCCGAGTACGACATTGCAGTGATTGCCGGCGACGGCATCGGTCCCGAAGTCACGCGCGAAGCGCTGCGCGTACTCGACGCTGCGTCGAGCGTGTTCGGCTTCAAGATCAAGCGCAGCGAATATCCGTTCGGAACCGAGCACTACCTGAAGACGCAGGAGATCTTTCCTGAGTCCGCCTTCAGCGAAGTGCGCCAGAAGCGCGCGATCTTCCTCGGCGCGATCGGTGATCCGCGCGTGCCGGTGGGGCTTATCGAATACGGCATCATCGCCAAGTGCCGATTCGAGCTGGACCTGTACATCAATCTGCGGCCGGTCAAGCTTTACGACGAATCGCTGTGTCCGCTGAAGGACAAGAAGCCCGAAGACGTCGACATGGTGATCATCCGCGAGAACACCGAGGACGCCTACTCGGGCTCGCACGGTTTCACGCACAGGGGCCAGCACCACGAAGTCGCGACGCAGACGATGGTCTACACGCGCCTGGGTGTCGAGCGCGCGATCCGCTACGCCTTCGAACTCGCTCGCGAACGCAACAAGCGCAAGCAAGTCACGCTGATCGACAAGGCCAACGCCATCCGCGCCCAGGACATCTGGACGCGCGTATTCGCCGAGGTCGCCAAGGAATATCCTGACGTCAAGACCGACCACGCCTACATCGACGCGGCCTGCATGTGGATGGTCAAGAACCCTGAGTGGTTCGACGTCGCCGTGACGACCAACCTGTTCGGCGACATCATCACCGACCTCGGCGCGATGGTGCAGGGCGGCATGGGCATCGCGGCCTCGGGCAATTTGCATCCGGGCAAGGTCAGCCTTTTCGAGCCGATCCACGGTTCCGCGCCGAAGTACGCCGGCCAGGACAAGTGCTCGCCGGTCGCGGCGATCATGGCGATTTCGATGATGCTCGACTACCTCGGCGAAAAACGCGCTTCGGTCGCGATCGAGGACGTGATCGTCAGCCTGTTGCGCTCCAAGCGCCTTAAGGGCGTCGGCACGGGAGTACACCGCGGAACCGAAGTCGGCGCGATGGTCGTCGCCGAATTGCAGCGCGCCACGGCGCGCGTCTAGACAGCGATACGGTACCAGGTTCGACTTCCGCATCCCGCGCGAGGACTGCGCCGGTGGGGCTTTCATCCCGCGTCGGATACTGAAATTGAACTAGACGCGTAGACGCGGAACCTCAGCTCCGCAAGCGTCGCGTGGAGGCCTTCTTGGCGTCGGCGATCCTAAGCGCCAAAGGTGTTCGTCGCACGCGAACGACAGGCAGTTCCTTCGATACAAGCGGAAACTGCTCCGGGTTGTCGATCGAGGCCTCGGCCAGATCGACGTCGAGATCCGGCCAGTACAAGTGCCCGGCGGATGGACGCTCGACGCGCATCAGCGCGCTGATGGTGGCGTCACGGAACCAAGGAAACAGCTCGAACGGGAGGAATTTCTCCTCTCCCGCAACGAGCAGCCAGACCCCCTGCGGCGTCACGTTGGTCACCTCAACGGCCGAAATGCGTTGACCACGCTTTGCGGATGACATCTTCGTTCTCCTGAGCGAGCTTCAACACTGTCGCGACCTGTCTAGCCGTCAGCCCTTGGTTGGGCAGCAATATACATCGCTCAGTAAGTCAGTCGGTCAGCGGCCGCAGTAGACAGCGAGGGCGATTGCAATCGCCGCGATG
>JANMRV010000777.1:0-1627 GCA_031388685.1 Planctomycetota bacterium | reverse complement strand
CTACCGCACAGGCACCGCTGCCGATCGAGCTGTTGGCCGCCTGTGGACCCACGTGTTTCTTCGAACTCGAATTCCCCGCGGGACTGAGCTTCGCGGACTTCGACGTGCGGCTGCTTGGCCGCCGACCGTTTCCGGGTTCCTTCTATCCTCAAGACTCGATTCACGCTGCGTTGCGCGCGCCGAATGCTGCGACCCTTCATCCACAACTTCCGTGGGTGCGTTTCGGTATGCAGGCCCATCTGCTCGGCATGGGCTTCGTCGAACTGCGCTCGAGGGACGGTCGCTGGCATGCAGGCAGTTGGATCGAAAACCCCCGGGGCATCCATGCGGATCCGCTGAAGATCGCCTTCGAGGGCGCAAACTGGCTCGTCGCACACGTCCCGATTCCAGCGGGCGCCGCTGCCGTGGGGGCGGCGTTCCGATTGATCGAGCGTTTGCCGGAGGGTTCGAAGCAACATCCAAGAAAGTACTCCGCCTCGTCCAGTGCGCAGGGCGAATTGCGCTTCGATTTCCTCGAGCCAGGAGAGTACCGCCTGTTCACTCACAGCCGTGACTGGTTCCCGTTCGAGCGCGACATCACCATCGTGCCCGGCGCAAACGACCAGGGCACAATTGCGCTCGTGCCGCGGCCAGAGGTCGGCTCCATCCGAGGCACGATCGAATCGAAGAGCGGCAAGTACGAAGGCGCCTGCCACGTCAGTCTTTCGAACACACCCTTCGAACATGACGCGATCTTCGACCACAGCCTCGACTTCGAGGACGACGGCACGGGCCGGCTCGTTGCTGCCTTCGAGTTGGAAAACGTCACTGCCGGCGAGTGGTTCCTCTACGTCCATTGCCACGACGGTTTCGTGCACACGCAATCGCTGCGCACGGTGATCGCGCCGGCCGACGACGTGCACATCGTGCTCGAGGATCTTTCGGCGACGGTCGAGATCGTGCTGCTCGATGCGACGAGCGGCGAGCTGCTCGGCGAAGACAGCGTCGTGACCTGGCAGGTCGGCGAAGCCAACGACCGCGCGGACGGACCGCGCGTTGAACTCGCTTTGATGCCCGACTCGCCCGAGCGCATCACATTCCTGGCTGAAGCTCCCGGATACCGGCCGCGGCGCGGAACGGCGGCTGATTTCGAGCGTATTCCGGGCAGCGAAACTTCGCCGGCAAGATTGCGCGCGGTCTGCAAACTCGATCGCGGCTTCGGCGGAGTTCTGCTCGTGCGCGACCGCTCGAGCGGCAGCCCGATCGACGGCGCAGAAATCTTCATCGACGGCGCTCTCGCCGGAACGAGCAACGCCGACGGTGAATTCTGGATCGAATTGACGGCGCGCCCCGAACGCATCCGCGTCGCGAAAAACGGCTGGCGCTGGGTTTCTAGCGAAAACGTCGATTCCAAGACTGGACGACTCGGCGACGGGCCGGAGTTCTACGCGGCCATGGAACGACTCTAGGACTTGCAGCGCTCAGCGGACGACGCTCGCGGGTTCGATGTCCGCGAGCTTGCGCGAGTGCTCGACATCGACGTGCTCCACGTAGTCGAGCATGTTCTGCCAGATCGAGTGGAAGCCATACCCGCCTTCGACCATTTCGCGGATTGCGTCCTTGCGGCTCTATCCTTCGGTTGCTGGCA
>JANMRV010000763.1:0-6358 GCA_031388685.1 Planctomycetota bacterium | reverse complement strand
CGGGATGGGCAGCAACACGCTGCTCGGGCGGCTCGAAATGATGGATGATCGGCTAGTCCTGGAAGTGAATTCAGCGGGTCGCCTCGCGCGAGCGCGAAAGTGGATCGATGCGATCCCTGGCGTTTCATTCGAACGCGCAACAGCTCGCGATGTCACCCAAGACGGCCGGCCCATCGACGACACACTGCCCTCAGCCCCCATGAAAATGGATCCGGCGATGCTGCGTGCGCTCGAGAAGATTCAGCACGATCATCTGCGCAAATGGCTCGACGAATCGATCCCCATGCTCGGCGGCCTCACCCCGCGCCAAGCGTGCAAGACGCCAGACGGCCGGCGCCAAGTGGAACGGCTCGTGCGCACGATGCCGAGCCTTGGATATCCGGGAGGTTCGATCGCGCCGCCGCGCGAGGAGCTGTTGAAGGAGCTGGGGATCGAGCGATAGCTGTCGACGGCGAGCAGGGGAAGCGCCCCCGTTTCTTACCGTCGGGTGAAACGCCGGCGGAACAAGCTTCGGATCAGCGCCCGAAGCCGCTCGATGATGAATGTCTGATCCGTGTGCTCGACGCCCTTCCGGCGCGCCCGCTACTCGCAGGAGAAGATGGACTGCGGCTCTCTCTTGCCGGCGCGCAGTCCAAGGTGCCGGTCGTTCTGGTGGAGGGCAAAGTTGCGTTGCCCGTCGCCGGACAGCCCACGACTCACATCCTCAAGCCGCCGATCGCACGTCTTTCTGCGACGACGGAGAACGAAGCGTTCGTGATGCGACTCGCGGAGGCTGTCGGTCTCGACGTCGCTCAGGTCGAAGCGCGCGTCGTTCGCGATCGAACATTCTTGCTGATCCAACGCTACGACCGAGCGCTCGACGCAGCCGGCGTCGTGCGTCGCGTCCATCAAGAGGATTTCTGCCAAGCGCTCGGCGTGCCGCCGGAAACCAAGTACGCGAGCGAAGGTGGCCCAACGTTCAGCGTGTGTTTTGGGCTGCTCCGTCGAGTCGCGGCTCGGCCCGCGGTTGATTTGCTAAAGCTGCTCGACGCAGCGATCTTCAACCTGATCGCCGGCAACGCGGACGCCCACGGCAAGAACTTTTCGATTCTGTATGAGCCGCAGGGCGCGAGGCTCGCTCCGCTCTACGATCTGCTGGCGACCGTCGCCTATCCCGACCTTTCGCCGAAGCTCGCGATGAAGATTGGCACGCGGGCAACCCTCGCGGAAATGGACGCGAAGGGCTGGGCCGCTTTCGCGACCGAGGCTGGGCTTGGCCTGCCGCTTGTTCGGCGCAGGGTCGTGGAGTTGAGCGCGGACGTATCGGCTCGGACTCGAGAGGTTGCGCGTGAGCTCATGCAGCCTGGTCTCGACGAGGCCGCGTTTTCACGATTCGCGGTCCTTGTTCGGGATCGCGCCGAACGCTGTGCGCTCACCATCAAGTAGATCGCCCGCAGATCGTCGCTCCCCGACTCCTGGTTCCGTCTACGGCCCCTGTGCGCCCCGAAAACCCCATCCTCACCTCTGGCGCGGTGTCTCTGGCTCCCTCGAGGATCTCGTTCGCCGAGCCTGCTCGCGGTCTTGCGCCGCAACGCGGCTCGAACTCGTCACGGCGTCGAAGCCGCTGCTGCATCACTGGCGCTCGCACGGTGGCGCGGAGGTCGATCTGATTCTCGAGCGCGACGGCGTATTCCGCCCGATGGAAATCAAGGCCACCGCGCGGCCCGCGCCGAAGGACGCGCGTGGAATCCAGGCGTTCCGCGAGACGTATCCGCAGCTGCGGATTGCGCATGGGTGGTCGTCGCTCCGACGAAAGCGGTCGTGCGGCTGTCGGAGCTCGACACTGCGATTCCATGGGATCTCGCTCCTCTGAAGTGACGCGTGGCGTTGCGCGGCGCGATTGCGTTCGCGCGACTTCGCGCAGCCCAGCGCCTTTCGAGCCCTTCCTGCCAAGCGTTTTGCAGTGGGCTTGCCCGTCCGGAGCCATGACGAGCCTCGAGCCTCTGTCCAGGCGTGCCGCTCTGGATGAAGTCGTGCGGAGCCAAGCCTACTCTTCGAGCAGGCTGCGTAGCATCCAGGCCGTCTGCTCGTGCACGATCAGGCGTTGCGTCAGCAGGTCCGCGGTCGGTTGGTCGCCGGCCTTCTCGGCCAGCGGAAAGACGCTGCGTGCGGTGCGAGCCACGGCCTCGTGGCCCTCGACCAGAATGCGGATCATCTCCAGCGCCTTGGGCGGCACGGCGGGGGCGTCATCGATCGACGCCAGCGCGCCAAACGCCGCGTACGAGCCGGGCGCGGGATGCCCCAGGCTGCGGATGCGTTCGGCGACCGGGTCGACCGCGTTCCACAGTTCCGTGTACTGCGCCATGAACATCAGGTGCAGCGTGTTGAACATCGGACCGGTGACGTTCCAGTGGAAATTGTGTGTGGTCAGATAAAGCGTGTAGGTGTCGGCGAGCAGTCGCGACAGGCCGGCGGCGATGGCGCCGCGATCTTTCTCGTTGATGCCGATGTTGATGGCCGGACCGTTCGCCGCTGATTTCTTGACCTTGCTCATGGCCGCGATCCTAGAACGCGATCGGGTTCAACTCCAGTCGCTGCAAACCGCGGCGGGTCAGCCGCCGGGCACCGCGTGATCCTCGCCGTCTCATTCTTCGCTTGGCGCGGCGACGGGATCCTGGTGGCCGAGCGTGCTGGCCGGAGGGTGGAACTCCATCTGCATCAGCAGCGAGCCCCTGGCAGTGTTTCGGTCGACTGCAGCTGAGCTGCTGAAGTTGGTCAGGGTGTGGGCCATTGGCGAGCCGGCGCTTCTCACATCCGTGAATCCAACGCCGTGGGTGGCGCGGAGTCGATTGGATGGCGCGAATCGACTTGCCCGCAATTCCTTGCAAGCTCAGGGAGAATTCGTCGCCAATCTGATCGAGACCTCGCTGCGCGCCCACACGCGCGGCACGCTCAAACGTCAATTCTCCGGCGCTTCCCCGGCCGTGTTGCTGCAGACTTCTTCGTCGGTCGAGGCTGCGCCGGTCCTGATCGGCGGCGGACCACTTGCCGCACTGCCTGAACTGTCGCGGGCGGTCGGTGCCGATGCAGGCGCGTCGGATGCCCCTGGTGCGGTGCTTCAGGCTCGGCGCCTGACGACCACGGGCTGAGCCTGGACACTTCGCTGCGCCAGGCACACGCTGCCGCCGCTTACTTCTGCGGCGTGGACTCGCGCTTCGTCTTCGCGACGGCGAAATTCGACGCGATGCGGATCCCGGCCCAAGTCCAGCCGAAGATCACGAAACCGAACAGCAGACCGCTGCACAGGTAGTAGACCCGCGCTTCGGTTGCCAGCATCGTGGTCTGCATCGCCGCCGGCACTTTGGCCTCGAAAATGAAGAAGCCGCCCCAGCCGGCGAGGACGCCGATCACGAGACTGCCGAGGAGAAGAACCCAGTATCCGACCTTGTTCCAATTCATGCTTGTGCTCCGAGCCCCGGCCCGCGTCCGCGCGAAGTCGCCGACAAGCGACCCTGCACCGACCAGAGCCCGCTAGCGTAGCGGCCGCGCAGGATAGCTCCTGCGCTTGCGCAACGCTCGTGTCGGAGTCGGTTGGGTCTCGCCCGCGACTCGGCTGCGGGATCCAGACTCGGGGTGCACACTCCAAGGGCCCGACAATCCGGGGCCGCCATCCGCTCGATCACAGGCTTCGTGCTCGAGCGCGTCGCGCGGGCCGATGTCCGCCGGCGCTGGGAAGTCCATGTCGCCGAACGAGCAGGCCGGCAGATCGCGTGCAAACGTTCGCCCGCGCATGTCGCGCTCACTTCGTCTTCGGCTCGAGCTTCGCGAGCATCGTCGTGGCACCGGCGTGAGCGGGAGCGAGCAAGAGGGTCCTTCGGTAGAGCGCCAGCGCCCGCGCGCGATCGCCCGATTGCAGGCTCACGTTGCCGAGATTGAACGTCGCCTCCACGTGCTCCGCATCGGTCGCGAGCGCACGCTCGAAGCGTGCACGCGCGGCGGGAAGATCGCAAGCGCGCGCCTTGATCATGCCGAGATTGAAGTGCGCGTCGGGGTATTCGGGATCCTGCTCGAGCGCCTGCCCGAAGGACTCGATGGCGCCGACAAGATCCTGAAGGCCCAATAGGGCGGCGCCGCGGTTGTTCCAGGCTTCGGGGTAATAGGGCGAGGTTTTCAGGGCGGCATCGAATTCGCGCACCGCGCCGGCGAAGTCCCCGCGATTCTGCGCCATGACACCGAGGTTGAATTGCGCGTCCGCGCACTGCGGGTCCAGCCGCAGGACGATCCTGAACTCCTCGGCCGCGCGCTCGGGCTTGCCTTCGTCGAGAAACATCGAACCCCGACTCATGTGGCCGATCACGGAATCAGGGTCGAGCCGCAGGCCGGCTTCTATCCCCGCGCGCAGGGCGTCGGCCTCGCGTCGCGCGAGTTCGCCCTCCAGCCGCGCATTGTCCGCGCCATCCCGCGCGAGCAAGCAGGCCCACAGGTCGCCCATCTCGTCGCTCGAATTGGGCCCATAGGTCACGCGCCGCGGCATGACCGCCGGGTTGCGCGGATTCTGCGCCGAGTTGTCGTACGTGTAGCGCATCTCGATCCGACTGCCTGCGGGCAGGGCGAGCGGTTGCGCAAGCCGATACTCGTCCTGCCACTTGAAGTCCCAGTCGTCGATGCGCAACACGGCCGTGCGTTTGCCGTCGGGCAGGATCGCGTCGGCCGACATCAGGTGTCCGAGGAAGTGCGCGTGCGGATAGATGCTGAGCAGTTCCACCGCCACCGGAAGCGTGAACTGATCGGAAATCGCGTAGTTGGCTTCGCCCGCGGGAATGTCGATGACCGTCGAACCCAGTCGCGCCAGCACCGGCCGACGCTCGGGCGCGCGTGGCGCAAACCACAGTCCGACCTTGACCCGCAGCGCCTCGGGCTTTCCGGTGGGGACGAGGTGCAACTGCAGCACCAGATCGGCTCGGGGGGCCAAGCGCCAGGTGAGACCCGCGGGTTGCTCGCGCGGCACTTTGCCGGGAGTCCAGCCCAGGAAAAAACCCTGCGGCTTGGATGCTTGCCCCGCTGTCCTGCTCGCGAATCCGACGCCGGGTTCACGCGCATCGAGACGGCGCGCGGAACTCGACTTGTCGACGAGCACTTCGGCGTGGTGAACCACACGGCCGTTGTCGGGCCGCAGTTCGATGGCTCGAATCCAGCGTGGATCCTTCGAAGTCGTCGGCACGACGAAGTTGCGGAAAAGGTCGGGGCCGTCGGCGGGAACCACGTAGGACTCGGGCATCTCGACGATCAGGTCCGGCGTGCCAAGCTGCCAGCCCGCGTGGAAAACAGGCGGCGTTCCAAGCTCTTTCGCGTCGCCCTCGGGCGCTCCGGCGGCCAGCCACTCGCGCAGGCTCTGTTGCTCCGCTGCGCTGAGCCTGCGCTCGCCGGCGAAGGGCAGCGATTCCGCCGTGGGAATCCAGGGCGGCATGGCACCTGCCTCGACGCGTTCGACGATTTGCGCCGCTCGCTTCTTCGCATCGGCGAACGAGAGCAGCGCGAAGGGGCCAATTTCGCCGGGACGATGACACGTCGCGCAGTGCTGCCACAGGATCGGCGCGACCGTACGATTGAACGTCGCGGTCTGCGGTTTTGCCTGCAGGCAGGAGAGCGCAACCAAGAATAAAATGGCAACGTTCACAGTGCGGGGATCGGGCAACCGACCGCGAGCGTGGAGGTGAAGGGCAGCGAATCGCCGCGCTCGAGGGCTTCGAGCACACGCTCGAGGTCCCGCGTGCGAGGCTTTGGCCGCGAGATGCCCGGCGCCGCAAAGCGATCGTCGATGCGACCGCGATAGACCAGCCGATGGGTCGCGTCGTACACGGCGACCTCGGGCGTCACCGTGACGCCGGCGCGCAGCGCCCAGGCATGCTCGGGATCGCGCAGAGCCTCGAGCGGCAATCCGAATTCGAGTTCGTGTCGCGCGATGACTTCGGCCGTCGCATCCGCGTCGGTGTACACGAGCACGAAGCGCGCACCGCGCGCGGCGTGTCGCTCGGCCAGCGCGCGGATCGTCGGCGCGTAGCGATTCGCGATCGGGCAGTCCACGCGCAGGAAAATCAGCACGGCCACAGCCGGCAGAGCCAGCGGATCTTGCAAGGCTGGCGCAGTCGTCGCAATCGGCGGCGCGCTCGCGCAGGCGCAGGCTAGCAGTGCAATGATCAGGAAACCCGTGGATCGCATGTCGCCATCAGCTTAGGCCTCGCCACAGGAAAAGTGATCCAATTCGCAGGGCGGTTGTCACCTCCGGCGAGGCGCGCGAGTGCGGTAACCTGCACGGTCTCCTGGCAGGCGCAAGCGAGCCGTCGGCGGCCAGGACAGCGCAGGCCGGCCGGTCCGTCGC
>JANMRV010000758.1:0-3441 GCA_031388685.1 Planctomycetota bacterium | reverse complement strand
CTGCGCGCCCTCGACGAGCTGAATGCCTGGTTGGAAGCCCACGCCGGGAACGAATTCGAGGCAAGAGCTGGTGCAGACCGCAAGGATTGCCTGAAGCGCCTGGCGCAGTCCGACTTGATCGTGGCTCACTTCTACACTGAGGTCGAGCAGTGGGACGGCGCGCGAATCCACGCCGAACGCGCGCTGATATTGGCAGGCCAAAGCGGCGACGCTTCGACGATCTCGAAGGCGGAACGCTCCATGGCCGGCCTGCCGCGCGATACGCAGGACCAGGCACCTGGGGCCGCACCGACCGATCCGGCAGCCTTGCACGCCCCCGAGGTTCCTTCCGCGCCGCCATCCGGAGCCTTGCCGTGAAGCCTGGCATTGCAGTCTCGATCGTGCTGGCCGCGGCCATGGCCGCCTGCGGCTATCACACCGGACTGACCGTGCCCGATGGCATGCGGACCGTCGGGGTCGAGTTCTTCGGCAACGAGGGCCCCCTGCGCGACGTCGAGGTCCAGCTCCAATCCGAGCTCGCCCAGGCCGTCGAGCGGATGGTTCCTGTCCGCATCGTCGATCCGACACACGCGGACATGATCGTGCGCGGACGTGTCCTCGACTACAGCAAGCGCGGCGGCATTCGCAGCGAGGACAACAAGTTGCTCGAAACCGGTATCCGAATCACCGTGGAAGCCTCTCTCGTCGATCCCACCCCGCATTTCGACAGCGACGGCAAACCACTGCCACCAAGAGTCTTGCGCAAGGCCCTGACCTCCACGGCGAGCGGCTACCGAATCGAGGAACCCGACGGCGAACGGGCGGCTCGGGCGCGCGCGTTGCGCAATCTGGCCGACCGTCTCACGCTGGACTTGTTCGGCGCGGTAGCCTACGAATCCGGCGAAACGGCGGCCCAAACCCAAGAACCCAAGTCGTACTAGCCGCCATGCTCCCTTTTACCGTCAAGGCAACGCCCCGCAGAACCGTAGAGGCTAGGCAGACCGCCCCCTAGACCTCCTTCACGTTTTCGAATCGCCCGACCCGCCCCACCAACTCCATGGCTGACACCCCGTCCACCCCGCCCGACAAGAACAAGAAGAACCGCTCTTTCGGAGCCTTCTTGCTGTTCTTGACGGTGCTCGTCGCCGTGCTCTTCATCTACGGCCAAGAGGCCTGGAAGTCCTTGCAAGTGCTGACCCAGGACCAGTACGAGTACTACCTCGTCAAGGGCCAGGTCGAGAGCCAGGAACTGTCCGGGAACAACAGGATCAAGGGCCGGCTCAAATCCAAACAACGGCTCGGCAGCAAGGAGTTCGATCTGTTCGAGGTCGACTACGCCAACCTCGGCACAGGTGCCAACGAGCAACGGCTGCGCGAACTCAAGGCCGTCTCGTCGTACCAGACGATCAAGACTGTGGACCTGCTGGAGGGCATCACTGCGGGTGTCTACCAGCCGAAGACCGCGCGGCTGGTCTCGAGCACCTATGAATTGCCGGCGCCGCCGCGTCCCAAGGACAGCCAGGAGGCGCCGAAGAAGCCCGTTTTGCAGCCGACTGCGCAGCGCACCGAAATGCTGTTGCAGGTCATCGCGCCATCGAAGGCGGAATACGCGGCGCGCCTCGAACAGGCGGGCGTCGCCAATTCAACTGACGTCGCGCGATTCCCACTGCCCGCTGTCTCGGGCAGCTTCCCGCTGCTCATCGAGGACCTGAAGGACGTCGCGCCCGTCATCGCGGCGCTCGAGAAGGTCAATGTCTCGCCCCAGATCCTGCAGTTCGACCTCGCGAAGGGCACGAGCTGGACCGAGTCGACGAGCATGCTGCAGTCGGTGCTGCTGATCTGGGCGCCTTGGCTGATGATCATCATCGTCGTGCTGTTCTTCATGCGCCAGATGCGCAATCAAGGCGGAGCCGGCGGCGTAATGTCCTTCGGCCGTTCGCGTGCGCAGCTCTACACCAAGGAAAAACACACCAATACGACGTTTGACGACGTCGCCGGCGCGCAGGAGGCCAAGGACGAAGTGCGTGAAGTGGTCGAGTTCCTGAAGAACCCGACGCGATTCACCAAGATCGGCGGCCGCATCCCGCGCGGTGTGCTGCTCGTCGGGCCTCCGGGCTGCGGAAAAACTTTGCTCGCCAAGGCGATCGCCGGCGAAGCCGAGGTTCCGTTCTTCTCGATCTCCGGTTCGGACTTCGTCGAAATGTTCGTCGGCGTCGGCGCGTCCAGAGTGCGCGACCTGTTCAAGCAGGCGCGCGAGAATTCGCCCTGCATCATTTTCCTCGATGAGATCGACGCCGTCGGCCGGCGCCGCGGATCGGGCATGGGCGGCGGACACGACGAGCGTGAACAGACGCTCAATGCGATCCTGGTCGAGATGGACGGCTTCGGCACCGACGAAGGCATCATCCTGATCGCCGCGACCAACCGGCCGGACGTGCTCGACCCCGCGCTGCTGCGGCCGGGCCGTTTCGACCGTGAAGTCGTGATCGACCTGCCTGACCTCGAGGGCCGCGAGGAGATCCTGCGCGTGCACCTGAAGAAGGTGAAGGCGGCTCCCGACGCGAACCCGAAGGTGCTGGCGCGCTCGACGCCCGGCTATTCGGGCGCCGATCTGGCCGCGATCATCAACGAAGCTGCGATTCGCGCGGCGCTGGCCAAGAAAGATCACATCGAGATGGACGACCTCGAGGAAGCGCGCGACAAGGTGCGCTACGGTCGCCAGAAGCGCTCGCGCAAACTGGAGCAGGAGGATCGCAAGATCACGGCTTACCACGAGGCTGGTCACGCTGTGCTCGCGGCGCTGGTGCCGGAAGTCGAGGGCCCCCACAAAGTCACGATCGTCCCTCGCGGGCGCTCGCTGGGCTCGACGATGATGCTGCCCGAAAAGGAGAGCTACCACATGCAGAAGCGGCGCATGCTGGGGCAGCTCGCGCTGCTGTTCGGCGGCCGCGTCGCGGAGCAGGAATTTTGCGGCGACATCTCGGCCGGTGCGTCGGACGACATCAAGCGTGCGACGGACCTGGCGCGCACGATGGTCAGCGAACTCGGCATGAGCGAAAAGATCGGGCCGATCAACTACGCCGAGCGTCAGGGTTCTGACTTCCTCGGCACCGAGCTGATGCGCGGTCGGATGCACTCGGAAGAAACGGCGCGCGAGATTGACCGCGAAGTTCAGGGGATCTTGGATGCCGCCTACAAGCGGGCGGAGGAGATCGTGCGCGGGAGTCGTGATCTCGTCGAAAACGTCGCCCAGGCGTTGCTGGCCTACGAGACGATCACCGGCGACGATGTTCAACACTTGATCCAGGGCGCCACGGTCGAGTCGCTGCGGCCGGGAATTCCTCCCCCCGCCGGCACGGGCGAGCCGCGCAAAGTTGCGGGCGCCAACGTCGCGGCTCCCAAGCCGACGGGTGGTGAATTGCCGGGCACGGCGGGACTTTCCCCGGCCTGAGCTCTCGCGGC
>JANMRV010000689.1:0-2996 GCA_031388685.1 Planctomycetota bacterium | reverse complement strand
GGTCTCGATCACCGCGCGCTCGTCGAATGCAGACGCTGCGGCGACAGCGCTGAAGTCGAATGCGCAGTCTGCGCGAAAACGACCTGCACCTGGGGCGGCGAGGGCAAGACGACGGCGCGTTATTGCTCGCAGGCTGCGCAGTGCAAGGATTGCCTCGGCACGCGCAAGATTGCCTGTCGCGACTGCAAGCGCGGGCTCTCGAAGAAGACCGAGACACTCCGCGCGGAAACGGAAGTCTGGCTCGCTGCGATGCGCAAGATCGACGAAACGGTCGATGGGAAGCCGCTGCACGCCGAGTCCGCGCATTTCCAGATCACCTGGAACATCAAGCAGATCGACGTCAAGGCCGGAGCGACGATGCACAGCGGGATGCACATCTATCTCGACCGGCTCGAGTCGCTCTACACCGATTTCCTGAAGGACCTTTCCGCGACCGACAAGGACTTTTGCGGCAAGACCCACGTGATGCTGTGGCAGAGCGTGTTCGATCAGCAGCGCGCCTCGACGCCCTATACCGGCCAGACTTCTTCGACCGAATCCAAGTTGATGGGCAAGAGCCCGGTGGTCTCGATCTTCTACGACAAGAGCCATTTGCACGAAGAATTCGAGCTGCACCAGGCGATGGTGCACCAGGTCGCGCACTGTCTGTTGTCGAACGTGTTCGACGGCATCTGGCCCGGCAACATCAAGGGCGGCTGGATCGACTGCGGTCTCGCGCACGCGTACGAAGTGCGCTACTTCGGCTCGGTGCGGCATTACTGCTACGTCGAGAGCGACACGATGCAGACCTTCCAGTTCGGCCGCTGGGAGCAGGCCGTGCTGGCGGGCGTGCAGAAGGGAGAAGAAGTGCGCTTCCTCGGCGTGACGGGCAAGCACACGACCGAACTCACGCCCGAGGAGCACATGTACGCCTGGTCGTACTGCGACTACTTCTTGCGCGTGCACGGCGCGAAGTTCGGCGCGATCGCGATCGGCGTGAAGAAGCGCGAGCCCTACGCGGATCTTCTGAAGCGCACCGTCAACATGACACTCGGCGAATTCCAGGACGGCTGGGCGAAGTGGGTCAAGGAGACCTATTCGCCCAAGAAAAAGAGTCGTTGATCGGCTGGCAGCAGCGTGCCCGAGTGACTCAGTAACCCGCCGCCTGTCCGTCCTTGCGACTTTCGCTCGCGCCGACATACGTGCCGTGCAGCAGGTCGCGATGGATGGCTTGATAGCCGCCGAAGCCGCCTTTCCCATCGCGCACGTCGTGTCCGAGCTCGATCAGCTTGCGGCGGCTTTCCTGCGGAATGCCGCTCTCGACTTCGACGTAGCCGCCGTCGGTCATTTTCGGTTTGTCGTAATCGCTCGAGCCCAGATGCTGCCAGCGCGCGGCGTCGCCGGCTTCCTGGAAGTTCATGCCGAAGTCGATCAGGTTGCAGACGATCTGCACGTGGCCCTGCGGTTGCATCACACCGCCCATCAGGCCGAACGCGAGCCAGGGCGCTCCATCTTTCATGATGAACGCAGGGATGATCGTGTGCAGTGGCCGCTTGCCCGGCGCGTAGACGTTGGCGTGGCCAGGTTGGAATACGAACATCTCGCCGCGATCCTGAAAACCGAAACCGATGCCCGGCACGGCGATGCCTGAGCCCATGCCGCGGTAGTTGCTCTGGATCAGCGACACCATGTTGCCTTCGGCGTCCGCCGTGCAGAGGTAGATCGTGTCGCCCTCGTCCGCCGCGGGATTTCCTGCGTCGAAGGAGCGGCCGGCGCGTTTGGGATCGATCAGTTTTCGGCGCTCCGCCGCGTACCCTTTCGAGAGCAAGCCTGTCAGCGGAATTTTCGAGAACTCCGGATCCGAGTAGAACTTCGCGCGATCCTCGAAGGCCAATTTCTTGGCCTCGACCATCACGTGCAACGCCTCCGGCGAATTGTAGCCCATGCTCTTCAGGTCGAAGCCTTCGAGGATATTGAGCATTTGCAGGACCGCGATGCCCTGGCCGTTGGGCGGCAACTCGTACACGTCGTAACCGCGATAGTTGATCGACACCGGCTCGACCCACGTCGAAGTGTGGCGTTCGAGATCGAGCTTGCGCAGATAGCCTTTGTTCTCGCGCATGAACGCGTCGATGCGTTCAGCAATCTCGCCCTTGTAGAAAGCGTCGCGGCCCTTCTCGCCGAGCAGCGCGAGCGTGCGTGCGAGATCGGGGTTCTTGAAGACCTCGCCTTTCTTCGGCGCCTCGCCGCCGGGCGCGAAAACTTGGAGGAACGCTCCGGGGAACTTGTCGCTCTTCGCCTGGCGCACGCCGATGTTCCACAGGTATGCGATGTACTGCGGCACGGGAGCGCCTTCGTTCGCGTAGCGCACCGTGGGCGCGAGCACCTCGCTCATCGGCAGGCGCCCGAACTTCGCGTGCAACTCGAACCACGCGTCCACGGCGCCGGGCACCGAGATCGGCAGCAGTCCGCGAGATGGAATGGTCGTGCGGCCAAGCGTCTTCAGTTCCGCGGAAAGTTGATCGAAGCTCAATCCAAGCGGCGAGCGCCCCGATCCGTTGAGTCCGTACAGCTTCTTCGTCTTCGCGTCCCACACGATCGCGAACAGATCGCCACCGATGCCGTTGCTCACCGGCTCCATCAATCCGAGCGCCGCATTCGCACCGATCGCCGCATCGACCGCCGAGCCGCCGGCCTTGAGGATGTCGAGCGCGATTTGCGTCGCGAGTGGGTGACTCGTCGCCGCCATGCCGTGCGTCGCGATGACCTCGGAGCGCGTGGCGAACGCGCGCCCGTTGATCCGATCGATCTGCGCCGCGGCGTGGGGGATCAGCACCGAAGAGATGCAACACAGCGCCGCAAGGCGCAGCAATCGTTGGGCGGCCATGGCGGAACTGTAGCAGTCACGCAATCGGCGTGGGCCGATACGAAGAACATCTACGCCTTGGTCGCGAATGTCGCCCCTGCAGTCCTGCAACGGTTCCTGTGACTCCCAACCACCACCGACTGCCCGGGCG
>JANMRV010000681.1:0-7437 GCA_031388685.1 Planctomycetota bacterium | reverse complement strand
CGACAGTTGGCTGGAGAGCATCAGCGAGGTCTTCTATCCTGACATGGACGCGCTGCAGGAGCCTGAGAACTACGCCGATACCGGCCACCTCAGCGATCTGGGCGCCGAGCGCTACACCAAGGCTCTGGCGGCGTACCTGGTGCGCTGATCGATTGGCAGATCCGCCTGGGGCGCGATTCGAAGGATAGTGATAACGTCGTCGAATCGATGAATCAGCAGGCGAACTCGGACAAGTCACGCAGGGGTATCGCCCGCAGACTCGCGCTGTCCGGGGGCATCTTGATCGTGCTGCTCCTGCTCGTCGAGCTGGCCGTGCGCACGCGTCAGTACATTCAGTACGGCACGTTCGGTGCGATGCACGTTTTCGAGCTCGATGAGAAATCAGGCCTGCTCATCCCGCCGCCCGGGCGCGTGACCAAGAACTTCACGATCAACGAACTGGGGTTTCGCGGACCGCTGCTCGAGATTCCAAAGCCCACCGGACGCTTGCGACTCGCCTTCCTCGGTGCCTCGACGACCTTTTGCGCGGAAGCATCTTCGGAGGCGGTCAGCTGGCCTGCGCGCATTGCGGCCGCGATTTCCGCGCAAGTCCCTGGCATCGCCGTCGACTACCTCAACGCCGGGGTCGGCGGTCACCTGCTGGAGCAGATTCACAGAAACCTCGAAAGCCGCGTCGCGCCGTTCGAACCCGACGTGATCTTCATCTACGAGGCGACGAACGACCTGACGCGCGACACGCGCGAGATCGCCGTCGCGCAACACGCCTACACGGGACACGCCGATCGTGAGTCGTGGCTGAGCGCGCACGCGCTCACCTGGTACCTGATCGAGAAGAACCTGCTGCTGCGCTCGCGCAAGCGGGACGCAATTTCCGACCAGGCGCATATCCAGTTCGATCCGCGCGAAGTGTCGATCAAGTTTCGCGCGCGGCTTGGTGCGCTATGCGACGCGGCGAAATCGCGATCGAAGCTCGTCGTCTTGATGACCTTCTCGACGCAGGCGCGCCGCGGCCAGGATCCGGAGCGCTTGAACGAGGCCTGCAACACGTCGTTCTACTACATGCCCTACATGACGGCGGAGCTCTTGCTCGACACCTTCGACGAGTACAACCGGGTCATCCGCGAAGTGGCCCTCGAGAAGGACGTGCTGCTGCTGGACGTTGCGGCAGCCGTGCCTGGCGACCGCGAGCACTTCAGCGATTCCGTTCACTTCAAGGACAGGGGCTGCGCGGTCTTCGCCGAGGCGATCCTCGCCGAGTTGAATCGATCCCCGCGCTGGAAGGCGCTGCTCGCCCGCTAGCCGCCCGCGGGCCCGCCGCCGCCACCTGACCTGGGCCTTGAGGGGGCCCTTCCTGGCTCCAGAGGGGCCTCGCCTGTGGGAACCGGCGCGGGACGGTCGAAACCTTGGTTCCTGGGCGGCTAGGAGACCTGTAGACTTGGAGTCGCTTTCCATCGGGGCCGTCGCCGACCCTTACCTGTCGCAGCGCTGGAGTTCGTCATGAGAAAACTTTTGCTGTTCGTCTGGCTGCTGCTGCCTGCTGCAGCCGTCGCCTACCACTACGGTCCGGGCCAGGATCGACTGCACTCAGACAGTGCCGCGAACGCCGCGGAACGCGCGGATCAATTGGCTCGCCAGGCGCGCGCCCTCGCCGCCGCGGAGGGCGACGAAGCCGCGAAGAGTCTGTGGGCCGAAGCGGAGAGCGCGTACAGCGAAGCGCTCGACAGCTTGCCCGACACGAGCGTCAACGAAGCGCGCGTGCTGCGCCTGGAACGCGCCAAGGCACAGATGTTCCTTTCGAAGCTGCCCGACGCGCACCACGAGCTCACTGCGCTGGTCGAAGAGCTCAGCGCGGACACTTCCGCCGATCCGAAATTGCTCGCGGATGCGCGCGGAGCGCTCGCCAACGCGCAGTACTACCGCACCTGGCTGATGCGCCTCGAGGGCGCGCCGGCCGAGGAGTGGCAGCCCGAGATCGAAGCGTCGCGTCAGAACTACAAGTTGCTCGCCGAACAATCGGAAGAAGCCGGCGACGTGCTGCTCGCGAAGGCGAACCAGGAAAACCTCGAATCGTCGATCCGCCTGGAGCGCATGAACATCAGCGATCTGCAGGGCATGCCCCTGCCCTCGCAGTGACGCGGTTGCGGAAGTGGTCGCGGTCGCGGCCAAGGCAAGGGCAAGAGCAAGGGTGGTCAGAAGGCGAAGGACGCGCGCGGCGCGAGTTCCGGTCCGCCGCCTGACGGATCCGGTTCGTAGTTTTCTTGGGTTCGCCAACTCTTCGGAACATCGTCCCGGAGCGTCGCGCACGCGGCGCATTTTCACATGCGGCTCATTCAGCGCGGTTTCGTGGCATTTGTGTGCGTGCTCGCCCCGGTTTCGGCCAGCGCGCAGAACCAAGTCATCCATCAGCTCGGTTACACCGACGGCGGGGATGACTTCGGCCTGCCGCCTGGCGCGATGATGATCGGCCAGGAACCCGGCGAGGAAGGTGCGACGGCCAACGTCCCGCCCACTCCGCGGCTGCAGGCGTTGGCGAAACTCGACTACGACCGGCGCCCCTCGTCGATCCTGGCCGCGTGGTCGACGCCGCCGAAAAAACCTGGCGAGGAGAAGCCGGCCGCGTCGGGCGAGAATGCCGCAGTCTCGCCGCCCGAACTTCAGGTCGCGGAGAAGCCGCCTTCCGGCGCGCTCTCCTCGGGCTCGGCCGCGGGTGGTGTCTCCGCCGCCGGCGTCTCGATCGTCCGGCTGCGGGCCGCCGGTGCAGCCTCGGCGGCCAGCACGCCCGCGGTCTTGGCGCCGTCGGCTGTCGCCGGTGTTCCGCTGACGGCCGGCTCGGTGCCGGTCGCCGGTGTTTCAGCCGCGGTTCCCGCGATCCCGGTCGCGGGTGCTCCGACAGCGGTCGCCGCGACGCCGCCTGTCGCGGGCGCAGCCGCCGCGCCGGCGAATCCCGCGGAGTCCGCTCCGCCTGAGAACGAGACGGCCGAGCAAGCCGCTGCGCGAGTTGCCGCGCAGGCCGCTGCCGAAGTTGCCGCCGCCAAGGCCAAGGAAGAAGCCGCAAAGAAAGCCGCCGAAACCAAGGCGATCGCCGAAGAGATGACGGCGCTGCGCCGCAACGTGACGCTTGGCGATTGGCCCGCGGTCAAGACCTACATGGCGTCGCTCACCGAAGCCGAAGCCAAGGGCGGCTACGACAAGATGCTGCAGTCGCTGTTGCAGGGACCGCAGCAAAGACCGCAGGTTCCGCAGCAGGGCCAGCAGTACATCGAGAAAAACCAGTTCTCGCCCCAGGACATCATCGGCCTCGCGCAGGCGTTTCCGAAGAAGCTCGAGAAGCCGAACATCACGATCCTCGGCCAATTGTTGCGTCTGGCGCTCGACTCCGGGCATCAACTCGAAAGCTTCCTGACGGAGGTCAAGCCCAAGCTCGAGGATTCTGGCTTCGGCGTGGACCGGCGCTTGCTCGCGCAGATCCTGGTCAATGCAAACGAGCCGCGTTCGCTCGCCGGACTGCTGCCGACCCAAAAAGATGCCGAAGAGAAGAACGACCGCGAAGGTCTCAACTTGATCTCGCGCTATTGCCTGGCGGAGTACGCGAAGGACTCGAAGCTCACCTGGCTCGAGCAAGCCTGGAAATCGACGCAGTCCGTGCTCGCGGTCGGCGAGGTCGAGGAAGAGGCCAAGAAAGAAGCGCTGACACGCGCCGTCGACATCGCGCCGAAGATCCAGACGGAACTCGGCCAGGCCTGGCTCGACGAAAGCTTCACCGCGCGGCCCGAGCGCGGCATGGAAATCGTCGCGGCGATCGGTTCTTCGTCGTCGCTGTCGCTCGCCGCCGAGGCGATGAACGAAGGCAAACGCGAAAAGCTGCTCGAATTGCAGACCACGGCGGTCAAGGCGCTGCTCGCCGCCGCGCCCGAATTGGCGACGAAGTGGTCCAGTCAACTCGAACTTTTGGCCGGCAACTGGTTGCGCGAAGCGACGGTCTCGTACACGTACGACGACTCGACCTCGCTCGGCCCGAAGATGCAGCGCGACAACTACGGCAACTTCTACTACTACAACTGGGGCGGCAATTACCGCGGCAACGTTCCGAACGCGATCACGACCGGCAAGATCCTCGAGATCCGTCCCGACGACAAATGGCTGTCGCACCTCGACGCCACACTCGCGCCGCGCTTCCAGATGATTTTCGCGCAGCTCTACCTCAAGGTCTCCGAGGAAGCGCTGGCGTTCCCGTACATTGAATCGCTTTGCGGCGCGCTACCGCGCCAGGGCAAGGAGCTTGCCGACGAGTTTTTGCGCGTGTGGACCACGAACCACAACCCGAATTCGCAGAACAATCGTACGAATCAGTACATGTACTTCTACGGCTTCGAGGAGCGCGCCAACGGAATTCCGCTTACGCGTTCGAAGCAGGAGCGCAATCTGCAGGAGCTGGCCGACTGGGTCACGCGGCTGCGCAAGTTGCCGGTTGAACTCGACGACACGCTGATCGCCAACGCGTTCACGACCGCGCATTCGAGTGCCGAGGTCTTCCGGCTCGAAAGCATCGAGCAGATCTTCGGGCCGGTGGCTTCGCTCAAGCCGTCGACGATCGCGCAGATCCTGCAGACCATGCGCGCGAACCTAGTCGCGGTCTGGCGCGATCCTGCCCTGCAGGAAAAGACCAAGACCAATCGCCACCAAAAGGACATCCAGGCCGAGGTCTTGCGCGGCTACGAGCTCGGCGTGCAGACGGTCGATTCCGTCTTGGCCATGCATCCCGACAGCTGGGAATTGTGGATCGTCAAGGCCGCGCTGGCCCACGACGAGAACAACTACCGCGGCGAACTGACCAAGGACGTCGAGTTCAGTGCTCGGCGCGCCAAGGCCTTCGAGAGTTTCCAGAAGGCCGCCGAGCTGTACACCGCGCAGGTTCCCACGCTGGAGCGCGAAAAAGAATCGACATCAGCCTTCGATGTCTGGTTCTACGCCGCGCTCGGAGCCTGCGACCTGAAGGCGATCGGCGCGGACAAGCTCTTGGCGACGCCGCAAATCGCGTTGATTCGCGACGGGATCCGCGCCTTGCCCGGCGAAGCAGCCGAGCGCCACGTGTCGATGTTCGCGAGCGCGCTGTTCACGCGCATGAGCAACGTCGGTCCCGCGATCAAGTTCCGCTACGTGCGCGAGGGCCTCGAGATCGCCGGCGACCACAAGCTAGCCCGCGAGGCGCGCTCGGTCTTCGATTACTACAAGGACCTGGTCACCGAGATCCAGTTGCGAGCGACGATCGACGGTTCCGACCGCGTCGGCCACACGCAGCCCTTCGGCCTGAAGCTCGACCTGCGCCACACGCGCGAAATCGAGCGTGAGTCAGGCGGCTTCGCCAAGTACCTGCAGAACCAGAACAGCCAAAACTTCGGCTACAACTACGGCCGTCCGCTCGAGGACTATCGCGACAAGTTCGAGGAGACTCTGCGCACGGGGCTGGCCGAGCACTTCGAAGTCCTGTCGGTGACTTTCAACGAGCCCACGGCGCGTTCGAAGGCCGAGCCAGAATACGGCTGGCGCGTGACGCCCTACGCCTACGCGCTGCTCAAGCCGCGCAGCGAAGCCATCGACCGCATCCCGCCGATTCGCCTCGATCTCGATTTCCTCGACACGACGGGCTACGCGATCCTGCCGGTGGAATCAGCGGCGGTGGTGATCGATGCTTCGGGCAAAGAAGCGGAGCCGCGGCCGTTCGAAAAGCTCACGCTGACCCAGACGCTCGACGAGCGCCAGGCGAAGACGGGCAAGTTGATTCTCGAGGTCAAGGGCAACGCGGCGGGCCTGGTGCCCGATCTCGCGAGCACGATCGAACTTGCGCCGAAGGGCTTCGACATCACCGGCACGGACGATCACGGCGTCTCGGTGGTCAAGTTCAACGAAGAAGGCGCGGGCGTGAACTCCGAGCGCACCTGGACGATCACGATGAAGGCCAAGCAGGGCCTGCCCGAGCCCCCGACGAGCTTCACTTTCGGCAAACCGCTGGCCGAGGGGGCCGTGGACGAACATTTCCGTTTCGTCGATGCCGATCTCGTGACAGTCGGAGAAACGATTCCGCTGGAGAGTCAGTACGCCAAGGTCGATCGCAGTTGGATGTGGTGGATTCCCGTGGGGCTGGGAGCGATCGTGGCCGGGATATTCGCTTGGCGGCGCACGCGCAAGGTCGAAGTCCAAGCCGTCGCGCGCTTCAAAGTGCCCGATCCGGTCGATCCGTTCACCGTGCTCGGCCTATTGCGCGATATCCAGACGCACAATGGACTCGCGCCCGAGCAACACCGCGAGTTGGGCGCCGAGATCGAAACGCTGGAGCGTCACTACTTCGGCGACGAAGTTGCGGTCGCGCCCGACTTGCGCCGCATCGCGGAGACCTGGGCGGGCAAGGCGCGCTAGACTCGCTCGAGAAAGTCATGAGGAGGGTGCGCGGCACCCTCCTCCCTTGTGGCCCGAAGCGCTCCGGGCGCAATTGAATCGTTGCCGGTGACAGGGCAGAAGTCGTACCCGGTACCGTATCCGTGGTGCCGAAGTCGTACCTGGTACCGTATCGGTTAGGCGGACGCAGCCGTGGTGCGGAAGTCGTACCTGGTACCGTATCGGTGAGATCGAGTACTGCCGCTTAGCGATTGATGTAGCGGAGAATCGTGGCGCGACTTCCGAACAACGTCGAGGGTGTGTGCATGAACCAACGACTCGACTCTGTTCCGCTCCGCTCGGACCGTCCGACTCTGCTGATCGATCTGCTGCTCGGCGCGGGGCTCAGCATTGCCTCGACCTTCGGCTGGATCGCCGTGTGCGTGGCTTTTGAAACGCGCGAAGCCTGGGACCGCGGCGTGTATTTCATCGTCGTGCTGCCGATCCTGTGGGCCACGGCGGCACTCGCGGGTTGGCGGCGGCCAAGGCACGCGTGGCGCTGGGCCGCGGCACTCGTCGCGGGGCAAGCGCTCGGCCTTGGGATCACGAACCACGGCTGGGGGACGCTCGGTCCGCTTCCGCTCGTCGCACTGGCCGTGCTCTGCGGGCCGTGTTTTCTTGCGGCGAACTGGGCGGCGAGGCGCGCGATCGTGCGTTAACGGGTCCGCTCCAACAGTTCGAGCAGTCCACTCAGCACGCGCTGCGTCATCCCCCACACGACGCGACCGTCGATCACGTACGAGGGCACGCGCAAGTTCGTGCCGCGATGTTCGACGCTCGACTCGCGCGCATTGGCGGCGAGCAGCGCCAGCGGGCTCCAGACGGCATGGGCAACTTCTTCGCTGAGCGTGAGCGTGGGCTGCGCGGTGAGCGCGTAGACGAACGGCCGCACACAGAGCGTGCGTTCGGACTGGCGGATCGGACGCAGGTCGTCGAGGCGGCCGAGAAGTTGCGCGGCGCAGAGATCGATGCCCGTTTCTTCGTGCGTCTCGCGCACGGCGGTAG
>JANMRV010000657.1:0-4300 GCA_031388685.1 Planctomycetota bacterium | reverse complement strand
GCCCATCACTCACGCCCTCACAGGTTTCTTCCTTGGCGCCCTGCTGCTCGCTGGATGCGGAGGAGGAAGCAGCGGCGGCGGTGGAGGCGGAGGTGGAGGGGCCAGCGTCTCGACGGATCTGTTGATCACCGACGCCACGGTCGACGAGCTGCTGGCCTTCCGGACGACCGTCAGCAGCATCCGCATGGTGACGGACACCGGCATCGTCGGCTCCAACCTGATGGTTGCGTCCGTGCCGATCGACCTGATCGGCGCCGGCGTCGCTCCGCGTTGGGTCTCGCGCGAGGACCTACCCTCGGGCACATTCCGTGGCGTCGCGCTGACGCTCGCTCCGGCTTCATCGACGGCCATCGATCGCGCGGGCGCCGCGGTCGCGGTCACGCAGGTGAGTTCGAGCTTCGAACTGCCCTTCGCGACGCCGGTCGCGATCACCTCGGGCTCCTACCACCAGATCGTGCTCGACATCGACTTGTCGGTCTCGCTGTCCGGCTCGGCCGCGACCCCGCCGATCCTGTTCGACCCGGCCGGCACCGCGGCGCTCGGAGTCGGCGCGGGCAGCTCGTCGGTCATCGACGAGGTCAAGGGCGTGGTGCGCTCCACCGACTCGGGCAACAACCAGATCTTCATCGACGCCTTCGCGGACGGCGACCTCGCTTTGCCACTCGGCCGCGTGACCGTGAACATCAACGGATCGACCTTGCTGCTCAACGACGACGGAACCGTGTTCGCGAACAGCGCAAACTTCTTCAACGCGCTGCTGCCTTCGACCACTTTGCTCGAGGTCCACGGCAGCCTGATCGGCGGGAGCATCACCGCAACGCGCGTCGAGATCGATGACAACGGCGGCGGCGCTTCGCACGTGGTCAAGATCGATGGTCGCATCTCGAATTTGCAGGCCACCACTTTCAATCTCGAGATCATCGAAATCGAAAAGGGTTCGTCGATCGCGACTCCGATCATCAATGGCGCGGCTTCGATCGCGATCTCGTACACGAACCAAACCGTCGTCGTGCTCGACGAAAACACGCCGGCCACGGTGTCGAGTCTCGCCAACGGCCAACGCGTCAAGGTCAAGTTCCCCACTTTCGTCAACGCTCCGTTCCCCGCTTCGCAGATCGAGATCGACGATCAACCCGAGTTCGAGGGCAACATCGTCAGCATCGCGGGTCTGCCGAACACGATCATCATCCACCTCGAATCGGACGAACCCGCGATCCTCTCGGGCCAGGTTGCCAACAGCGGGACGGACGTCACGGTCAATCTGACCGGAAGCACGTTGTTCCTCGACACGCATTCGGAGCCGACGCTTTCCACGGTGCAATTGCAGCCCGGCCTCAAGCTCGAGGTCCACGGTGCGATCAACGGGCCCTCGAACGGGCCGACGATCAGCGCGACGCGCACCAAGATCCACGCCGGCCGCTTCAAGGGCGACGTGACCGCGGTTTTCAGTGGCCTGCATTCGTTCAATGCGGACATGACCGATTTGCAGGATCCGTTCGGCAACAGCGTGAACTTCGGAAGTGTTTCGGTGAACTTCAATCAGCCGTGCACCTTCCTGGGCGACGCCTCGAACGAAGCCGGTTTTTTCGCGCTCTTCAACGGCCTGAGCCTTGGCGAGACGCTCGAAGTCGAAGTCTTCGGCCTGGGCACGATCACGACACAGGACGAAATCCTCTGCTACGAGATCAAGTCGCGCGTGAACTGAAAGTGCGCGGCGCGAAGACGCTCGCCATCGCGCGCTGGACCGCAAGCCCCAGGCAGGTTCATCATGGACCTGCCTCGGGCCTCGCATTTCGGGGGGATCCCCTGCGCTGACCGCCAAGCCGGGCTGACGCCAGGTTCGGACGCTCGGGTATATTCGAACCCGAGCGATGTCGAAGGCAGAAAAAGAAGGGGCTGACGCGCTGGCGCTGGATTTGTACCGCTTGTGGTGCGAGCGGCACGAGAACGGCAAAGGACGCGGCTTCGAAGAACTGCTCCGCCAGTGGCCCCAATACGAGCCGGAGCTGCGCCGACTGCACGCCGAGAACCAGCCGACGTCGAGCAACTCTAGCGGCGCGCTGACGCGTGAGCAGGGCGACTCCAACGGCAAGGAACCCAAGGACGCCGCAGCCTCGGCCGTCGCGGCCTTGCGTGCGGTCAAGAGTTCGCGCGATCGCTACCGGATCGACGGGGTGCTCGGCCGCGGCGGCGCGGGCATCGTGCTACGCGTCGTCGATCGCGCCCTCGGGCGCGAGTTGGCGATGAAGATGCTGCGCGCCGAATACGAGTCCAAGGACGGACGCGGCGGAAATCGACAGGGCTTGCGGCGCCTGATCGACGAGGCCGAGGTGCTTGGCAAGCTCGAGCATCCTTCGATCGTGCCGGTGCACGAACTCGGCCTCGACGATCAGGGACGTGTCTACTTCACGATGCCGCGCATCGAGGGCCTGCCGCTCTCCGATGTGATCGCGCTCTGCACGGCTGGCGAGCGGAACTGGCCTCGCGAGCGCGTCCTGGAGGTGCTGCTCAAGGTCTGCGACGCGCTGGCCTACGCGCATCAACGCGGTGTGCTGCACCGCGACCTCAAGCCGGCGAACGTGATGGTCGGTACGTTCGGACAGGTCTATGTCGTCGATTGGGGACTGGCGCGCGCGCACGAATCCGGAAGCGGCGATGGAACCGGCGAACCTGAGGACGCCGGGCTGACGCAGACCGGCGACGTGCTCGGCACGCCGTCCTACATTTCACCGGAACAGGCGCGCGGCCGCGCAGAAGCGATCGACGCGGCTACGGACGTGTACGCGATCGGCGCGATGCTCTACGAGTTGATCGCGGGACACGCGCCCTACGCCGACACTGTCCCGAGCCGGAATGCCGCCGAGATTCTCAACGCCGTGCGCGCCGGCCCGCCCACGGATCTGGAGCGCCTCGCGCCCGGTGCCAACGGCGAACTGATCGCGATCGCGCGCAAGGCCATGGCTCGCGATCGCAAGCAGCGCTATCCCGGCGTGGCGGCACTAGCGGAAGATCTGCGCGCTTTCATGCAGGGCCGTGTGGTAGCCGCGCATGCGCGCGGAGTCTGGGCGGAGCTACGCAAGTGGGTGCTTCGCAACCGCGCACTGGCCTCGACGCTTTGCGCACTGCTGCTCGTGGCCGCTGTCGGAGCAGTGCTCGTGCTCGCTTCCGAACACACTCGAGCCAGCGAGGCGCGCGAGCAGTCCGATGCGCGCGCGGCGGCCTCGCTGCGCGAGCGCGAGCAGAAACTGTGGCCGGCGGAACCGCGCAATTTGCCCGCGATGCTTGTCTGGCTCGCGGAGGCGCGCGACCTGGTTTCGCGCATTCCCTACTACCGCGCTCAACTAGAAAAGCTGCGCTCGCGCAGTGCGCTGCGACCGGGCAGCAATCCGGCGACTTCAGCGAACATACAACCGCTGCTCCAGCGCATGGCCGGTCTGAATGCAGAGGTCGCCGGACTTCAGGAGGACATCGAGGAGATGCGCACCAAATCCGCTGGGCCGGGTCAGAAGCAAGGCATTGAATTCGCGACCTTGGAGCAACGCCGGCGCGAATACACAGTTGCGCGCCTGCAGTCGCTCGTCGATGAATACGGCGACTGGCCGTTTGCAGATGAAGTCGCGGCTGCACGCCACACCGAACTCTGGAAAACCTGCTTCGACGCGCTCGAACTCGCGGATCCCGTCGAAGGCGGAATCGTGCGCATGCAAGCGCGTGTCGACTCGGTGGCCTTGATCGCGGCGCGTTCGCTGCAGGGCCCCGAAGCCGCCTGGAGCGAGGCAATTGCATCGATCGCGGACGTGAATGAATGCCCGGCCTATCAGGGCTTGCGGCTATCTGCTCAATTCGGGCTCGCGCCGCTTGACCGCGATCCTGTCAGTAGACTTTGGGAATTCGTCGACGTGGCCACGGGGACTGCCCCGCAGCGCGACGAGGCGGGCAAGCTGCGCCTGGCGCCGGAGCACGGCATCGTTTTCGTGTTGCTGCCGGCGGGCGAGCTCGAACTCGGACACGACACGACCTTGCCAACACCGCAGGAATTCCCAAGCGTCAGGCTCGATGCATTCTTCCTCGCCAAACACGAACTGACGCAGGCGCAGTGGTTTCGCATGAGCGGCGAAAATCCCAGCTACCACCGCGTCGGGACCCACTGGCCGATCGGCGCTGATTACGCTCCTCCCGATGGCCTCGTGCTCACCGCTACTTGGTCGCAGCCGATCGAACAGATCGGTTGGGCCCAGTGCATCGAAATGCTGGGCCGCTTCGGCCTCGGCTTGCCGACCGAGGCGCAGTGGGAATACGC
>JANMRV010000603.1:0-5475 GCA_031388685.1 Planctomycetota bacterium | reverse complement strand
ACCCATCCACCCATCCACCCAGTACGGAAGCCAGGCACCCACCCAAACTATTGCGGCGGAGCAACGGCGCTGTGAAAGGTTCGGCCAGGTCGAGGTCGGCGGGCAACGGCGCTGTGAGAGCAACGGCGGCAATAGTTCGGGTGGGAGCCAGGCTCCAGCCCCCTCGTTACGATGCCGAAGAGGCTTTCGATTGCCTCCAGCACAGGAGTTTTGAACATGCGCATTTTTCTCGCACCCCTTGCGATTGCACTCGCCTTCGCCGCGCCACAGGAACCCAAGGGGCAGGAGCCCGCAAAACCGCGGCCGGGCACGTTTGAGGGCGCCGATGTCAAGGCCGCGCGAGTGCGCGAAGCCATTCTCGGCGCCTGGCAACTCACGCGCGGCGAGATTCCTGACCTTGGCGTCGGGGGCAGCGGCGTGGCGGGCTACGCCTTGTTCATGGATGGCTACATGTCGATGGAGATCCACGTTCTCGCCAACCAGGGGAGTCGCAGTAGTGAGGCACTTTTTCAGACCGGTACCCACCGCTGGAAGCTCGAGGACAACGGCACGCTCGACAGCTACGGCCTGATCGGCACGCACAACATCACCGAGGACGAGGAATTCGACTTCGAGCAGCCCGGCCAACGCCGCTCGTACAAGGTCCGCATCGACGGCGAACAGCTGGTGCTCGAGAAGACCGATCACACGGCGCGCTTGACGTTCACGCGTTTGGGCAAGCTGCGCTTTCCCGACGGCAAGGACGGCCCCGGCTTCGACTTCTACGGGCGACCGATCAAACCCAAAGAAGGCGACGAGAAGAAGCAGTAGGCGGCTGATCCCGCGGCCCGCGGAGCTTTGCATCCGAAGCCATGGGCTCCGGTTCATTGAAGTCCTCCCCGATTTCTTGTTCTCTCCGGCAGCGGCCACGCCGGGCTGAGGCACAGTCGATGGGAACGCCCAAAAGAAAAAGCGGGGCGCACCAGGCCTGGTGCGCCCCGCTTGCCTTGCACTCGCCGACTCAGCGGTCGATCAGCACTGACTGAATCCGCAACCGTGGCACTTCACGCAGCCCTCTTGGAAGGCCAGCACCCCTGAGCACGCCGGGCACTTGATCTTGTACGACGCGGCGCCCTGGCGCTGCGGCGTGACATGCGGCTTCACATTTTGCGCGGCCATGTTGACCGTCGCGGCGGCGAGCGCAGCGGCGGCGGCTTCGTTGCTCATGTCCGCGGTGCCGAGCAGCAGTGCATGCAGTCCGTGCTGCGCCTTCGCATCGAGATAGCGTTGCAGCGCCTTCGCCAACCCGTCGGCGAGCGACATGATGCGCCCGTCCTTGGTCGGGACCGACAGCGAACTGCCGATGCCTTCGAGTTGCTTGAGCGCGAGCTCCAGGTTTCCATTGCAGCGCAACCACAAGGAGAGAATGCGACAGATCGCCTCCAGGTCGGAGTTCGCGATATCGCCGCCCTTGCCGAGCTGCGCGAAGACTTCGCGCTCGCGGCCCGAGAACGGTTCGACCGAAACCTTCACGTGCATGTTGCCGAAGGGCGTCATCTGACGGATGCGCAGGCAACTCATGATCTCCGGCAAACGCACGGGCTTCAGGTCGCCGCTCGGCGCGTCCGGCGGAGAAACGGCTTCGCGCTCGGTAGCTTCGCCGCCCGGCTGCGACGACTTGTGCAGGTCGCCCGACTTGGTCAAGGCCATCGGCTGCACGTCGCGACATCCGTCGCGGTACACCGTCACGCCCTTGACGTCCTCGTCGATCGCAAGCTCGTAGATTGCGCGCACATCCGCGGCAGTCGCGTCGTGGGCGAAGTTGATCGTCTTCGAAATCGACGAGTCGCAGTGACGCTGGAAAGCGGACTGCATGCGCATGTGCCAGTACGGCGAGATGTCATGGGCGCAGACGAACACGCGCTTGATTTCCTCGGGCACGCCTTCGATGTGCGCGGCGGTACCTTGCTCGCTGATGCGATCGATCAGCGCGTCCGAATAGAAGCCCTGCTGCTTGGCGGTCTGCTCGAAGACATAGTTGACCTCGCGCATGATCGTCGGCGTGCCCTTGTTGTCCTTCATCACTTGACGGATGAAGGCCAGACTGAACATCGGTTCGATGCCGCCCGAGCAGTCGGCGATGATCGAGATCGTGCCCGTCGGCGCGACGGTCGTCGTGTACGAGTTGCGCAGACGGCGACCAAGTTTTTGCCAGTCCGATCCTTCCCAGGCCGGGAACACGCCGCGCTCTTCGGCCAACGCTTCGCTGGCCAGGTGCGACTCGTCGTTGAGCACCTGCATGATCTTCTCGCCGAACTTGCAGCCCTCTTCGCCGTTGTAGGGAATAGCGAGTTTGTAGAGCGCGTCGGCGAAGCCCATCACGCCCAGACCGATGCGCCGGGTGGTCTTCGACATGTTGTCGATCTCAGGCAGCGGGTACTTGTTCACCTCGATCACGTTGTCGAGGAAACGCGTCGTGGTGCGGATCAACTGCTTGTAGTGGTCCCAGTCGAAGCGCGCCTTCTCGCCTTCGCCGACGACCAGCGCGCCGAGGTTGATCGAACCCAGGTTGCACGAATCGTAGGGGTGCAGCGGTTGCTCGCCGCAGGGGTTCGTGGCTTCGATCAGGCCGACGTTCTTGATCGGATTCTTCGCGTTGATGCGGTCGATGAACACGACGCCCGGTTCGCCGGTGCGCCAGGCGTGGTCGATGATCTCGGTCCAGATCTCGCCGACCGTCCAGAACGTGCCGGTGTCGTTGCCCTTCGCGTCCTTGCGCTTGAGCGGGCGCCATTCCTTCGAGCGCGGATTCTGGACTTCGTGGATCTTCTCCGGCGTGCTGCGCAGCTCGTTCAGGAAGCGATCCGTGATCGCGACCGAGATGTTGTAGTTCTGCAGCTTCGTCAGGTCGTCCTTGAAGACGATGAACTGCATCACATCCGGGTGATCGATGCGCAGGATGCCCATGTTCGCGCCACGGCGGAACGCGCCCTGCTGGATCGCGTCGGTCGCCTTCGAGAACACCTGGATGAACGAAAGCGGGCCTTCGGTCGTGCCGCCCGAGCTGCGCACGAGATCGCCCTGCGGCCGCAGGCGCGAGAACGAAAAGCCTGTGCCGCCGCCGGCCTTCTGAATCATGGCCGTGGCCTTGATCGCGTCGAAGATGCCTTCGATCGAGTCGTCGACCGGCAACACGAAGCAGGCAGAGAGCATGCCCATCTCGCGACCGGCGTTCATCAACGTCGGGCTGTTCGGCATGAAGTAGCGCTTGGCCATCAAGTCGTAGAACTCGCGCGCGACCGCCACCGCTCGCTGCGGCGTCCCGCCGGGAAAGCGCAGTTCGCCCTTGGCGATGTGCGTCGCGACGCGCCAGAAAAGTTGCTTGGGCGTCTCGACCACCAATCCGGTTTCGGGGTCCTTCTTGAGGTAGCGTCGTTCGAGGACTTTGATCGCGTTCTCGCTGAGCAAGCACTCGCCGACGTCTTGCGGCGGATCGATCGCTTCGAGCACGAGGCTCGCTTCTTGTGCCGTCTTGGGGCTGGCCATGGGGGCACGCTTTTCGGTCGGAAGGACGGTGGGATTCACGCTGGCGCTCTCCTCGGGGCAAGGGCCCGCAGCGGGTGCATGCGGGAGGGCTCTCCGCCGCCCAATGGATCGCGTCACGCGCTCGCATCGAGCGCGTTAAAAAAACGCGAATCCCCGTCGGGTAGGCAGACACAACCCTTTGTCAGTCAGTCAATTGGCTCGCCCTAACCCGTTGAAACTAGAAGCGGCCGAAAGCGGGAGGAGGACGAACCTCTCGGGCAAATTGGCGGCGCGCTTGATGGCTCCGTTCGGGCGCTCTCCCACCATATCTAGTGGGGGTGCGGCGACGCGCATACCATGGCTACCGTGGTCGCACAGGTCAAGCGCAGATCTAGCTCGCGAACAGACTTCTTCAAAGCGGGACGCAGCGCGGAGTTGAGTGCGATCAGGCCCGTCGTCGAGTGATGCGTTCGAGCAGATTTCGCCACTCTTCGAGACCGAGCGCCGCGCTCGCGGCTGCATAGGTGACGACGGCGGCGGCGATCGCGGCGCCGAGCGCCAAGACGGATCCCAGGCCGACGGCCTCGTCCGCTCCACCGAGGAGCTTGCGCGTCAGCCAGGCCGCGAGCGCGCAAAGCAGGCTCGCAAAGAGCATCTTTGCAAGACGCATGGAAAACCCAGGCTGCGTCCCAGGCAACTTCAGCCTGGAATGCAATCCGGGCCAGAGCAGGACGAGGTTGAGCCAGCCGCAAAGGGACGTGCTCAACGCGAAGCCCGCGGCGTCGAGCTCGAGGCCACGCACGAACCAGACATTGAGCGCGGTATTGACCACGAGCATGACCACCGCGATGCGCACCGGTGTCTTGAAGTCTCCGAGCGCGTAGTAGGCACGACTGGTCAGCGCGATGGCTCCCGTCGGCAGGACCGAAAGCGCGAGCATCGTCAGGGCCCCGGCCGATCGGGCCACGCCCTCCGCCGAGTAGTGGCCGTGCTGGAAAAGCACCGTCGTGATCGGCCCGGCGAGCACGACCAGGCCGGCGCTGGCGGGCAAGGCCAGAAAACAAACGGCGAGCTGCGCGCGATCGTGCAGGGCACGCAATTCCTCGCGACGGCCGGTGTGGCCCAGGGCCTTGAGCGAGGGAAACACCGCCGCGACCGCCGCAGTGGCGATCAGTGCGACCGGGAACTGCTGGATGCGAGTTGCATAATGGAAGGCGGACGCGCCGCCGTCGTCGAGCATGCCGTAGGCCATCAGGCCGTCGATCGTCACGTTGATCTGGTAGACCGCCGCGCCGATCGCGAGCGGGGCGCTGGTGCGCAGCACGTCCCAGGCGACCGGGACGGCGTCGAAAGCCGAGGGCCGGGGGCCGCCGTACAGGCCGTGGCGGCGCAGGGCCGGTACCTGAATCGCGAGCTGCAGCACCCCGGAGGCCAGCACGGCCCAGCACAGCACGCGGGCCATGGCGAACTGGATCTCGCTTGAGGCGACGGCGCCCGAACCCGACCAGGGCAACCCGTACTGCCACAATAGAAAGGTCAGCGCGCCGATCCAGACCACGTTGAGCATGGCCGGCGCGATGCTCGACATGCGGTATTCGCCGCGCACCTGCAGCGCCCCGGAGAAGATCGCGGACAGGCACACGAAGACCACGTAGGGCATCAGGCGAACGGTCAGTTCGCGCACCGGCTCGGGGTTCTTTCCGAGCCACGGCAGGCCCAGCACGGGCATGCTGTCGGGAGCGAGCGACACAAGCGCCATCATCAGGACGCAGATCGCGAGCAGGATCCAGGTCGTGATGTGCGCCGTGCGCTGGAAGACCGCGCGGCCGGCTGCTTCGCCGTGATCGTGATCGACCTCGGTCAGCTTCGTCTGCAGCGAGGTCGACAAGGCGCCTTCGCCGAGCAGTCGCCGAAAAAGATTCGGCACGCGCCAGGCCGTGATGAACGCGTCGCTGACGACCGACTTGTCGC
>JANMRV010000579.1:0-5972 GCA_031388685.1 Planctomycetota bacterium | reverse complement strand
ATGCGCCTCCTGGACAGCGCAGTGGACGGCGCTGCAGAACCCACGCCGGCCGCCAGGCGGTTGAGCTTCTTCGAGTCGATCGCGGTGCTCGACGCACAGCCGGCGAGCCTCGGCTACGACGCAACCGTGACGTTTTTCAATCACGGGAAAGACTTCCGCTATCGCGCGCCCGCGAGCCCGATCGACGTCGAGAGCGGCGTGATCTGTTCGCCGAACAACTTTGCGCGCAGGACGCCGCTCGACGAGGGCTTCGTCCGTATCACGGCACTCGCCAATCACGGTTATTGGAGCGCCTTGCCCGAAGAGGAATATCGCGCGCAAAAGGCAGTCTGCGCTGACGCGATGTTGGAATCGGCGGCGCGCGCGGTCCCTGCGCTCGCGAATCTTCGCGCGCACACCGTGCTGCGCGACACGTTCACTCCGCGCACCATCCAGCATTACACCGGCCATATCGGTGGCGCGGTTTACGGCTCGCCCACCAAGCGCCGCGACGGCAGCACGGGTATCAAGCGACTGACCCTGATCGGCACCGACCAGGGTCTGCTCGGCATCGTCGGTGCGCTGCTTTCCGGGATCACCATCGCCAACAGCCAGGCCTTGATGGAGGTCTCGCCGTGAGCAAGGCGGCCGGGCGAGCGAAGTACTTCCGCGGATCGACGGACGGCAAGCGGCCGCTGAGCCACGATCCGCTGGCCAAAGTGCGTTCGTCCTACGACGTGATCGTGATCGGTTCCGGCCTAGCCGGACTGACCGCAGCCAATGTGCTCGCCAAGCTGGGCCACAAGGTGGCGCTGCTCGAGCAGCACTACAACTTTGGCGGCATGGCGACCTGGTTCAAGCGCCGCGGCGGACACGTGTTCGACATCTCGCTGCACGGTTTTCCAGTCGGCATGATCAAGACCTGCCGGCGGCACTGGACGCCAGCGATCGCCGCGCGCATCGTGCGCCTGGATTCGATCCGCTTCGACAATCCCCAGTTCCAATTCGAGACCGCCTTCACGCGCGAGGATTTCACCGAGAAGCTCGTCAGTGCCTTCGGGGCAGAACGGGCCATAGTCGAACGCTTCTTCGCGCACCTGCGCGCGATGAACTTCTACGACAATCCGGGTGACACGGTCGAAAATGTCTTCGAGCAGTTCTTTCCGGGCCGCAACGACATCCATCGCCTGCTGCTCGAACCGATCGCCTACGCCAACGGCTCGACGCTCGAGGATCCGGCGATCACCTACGGCATCGTGTTCTCGAATTTCATGTCGCAGGGCGTCTACACGTTCTCGGGCGGCACCGACCTGTTGGTCAGCGAGATGCGCGCGGAACTCGAACGCAACGGCGTCGATCTTTTCTCCAACGTGCAGGTCGAGAAGATCCTCGTGCAGGACGGCCGCGCCACCGGCGTGGTCGCCAACGGTCGCGAGATCCGCTCGCGCGCCGTGCTCTCGAACGCCAACCTGCGCTCGACCGTGCTCGAGCTGGTCGGGCGCGAGCATTTTGACGCGGCGTTCGTCGCCGGCGTCGAGGGCGTGCGCCTGAACAACTCGAGCTGCCAGGTCTACATGGGCCTGAAGGACGGCGCACAGATCCCGTTCGTGACCGATCTGTTGTTCAGCTCGACGCGGCCGCGCTTCGATTCCGCCTCGCTGTGCGATTTTCACGGCGAGAGCCGCACGTTTTCGTTCTACTATCCGAAGACGCGGCCGCAATCGAATCGCTTCGCGATCGTCAGTTCGACCAACGCCAACTGGTCGGATTGGGCGGCGCTTCCTGAACAAGCCTACGAGCGCGAAAAGGCCTGGCTCGCCGAGGACACGATTGCTTCACTCGAGCGCTACCTGCCCGGCGTGCGCGAAAAACTCGACCACGTCGAAGTCTCTACGCCGCGCACCTTCCGCTTCTACACGCAGCACATGAACGGCGCCTCGTTCGGCACGAAGTTCGAAGGACTGCGCTACAGCATGAATCTCTGCGAACAAGTGCGCGGGCTCTACCACGCCGGTTCCGTGGGTATCATCATGTCCGGTTGGCTCGGCGCGGCCAACTACGGCGTGATCACTGCCGCCAAACTCGACCCCTACCTCGCGGACCTTGCGCAGGCCGCCAGCACGTGAACCCACCATGGAAACCATTCTCTCGGCGATCCCCCACCGCGCTCCGTTCCTGTTCGTCGATCGCATCCTCGATCGAAGCGAGCGCGAGATCCGCGCCGAATGGACCGTGCGCGACGACGCCGCGTTCTTCGAGGGTCACTACCCCGGCCATCCGATCGTTCCCGGCGTCTTGTTGTGCGAAAGCGTGTTTCAGGCCGGAGCGATCCTTTGCTCCCACGACGCGCGCGACCGTGCGCCGCAGGATTCTGTCCCAGTGCTGACCAAGATCGGCGAAGCGCGTTTCAAGCACGTCGTGCGCCCCGGAGAAACCCTTTCGATCCACGTCACGCTCGACGAGCGTGTCGGTGCAGCGCGTTTCATGACCGGCCGCGTGCAATCGGCCGGCCGCACCGTGTTGCGCGTGTCCTTCGTCGTGGCGCTCGCTCCGTTGCACGGCACCGACCACCACGCCGACGTCGACCTCGACCATCCCGCTCCCCCGCAGGTCGCCAAGCCCTGATGACGTTCCTCGGTCTGAACGACAAGACCGTGCTCGTCGCGGGCCTGGCGAACAAGAAGAGCATCGCCTGGTTCGTGCACCAGGCGCTCGCCGAGGAGTCGGCGCGCATCGTGCACGTGGTCAAGACGCGCGAACTGGCCGAGGAACTGCGCAAACTCGTCGGCCCAACTCCGATCTTCGTCTGCGACGTTTCGCGGCAGGAAGAAATCGACCGGCTGGCTGTTGAGTTGAGCACGCAGAAGTTCGCGCTCGACGGTTTCGTCCATTCGCTGGCCTTCGCGAACTACTCGAACGGCGTGCGGCCCTTCCACGAAACCGAGCGCGCGGATTTCCTCGAGGCTGTGGATATCTCGTGCTTCTCCTTGGTCGCCTTGGTGCGAGCCTTGACGCCATTGTTCACGCCGCGCGCGTCCATCGTCACGCTCTCGATCTCGCACACGCAACTTGCGGCCGAGAGTTACGGCTACATGGCACCGGTGAAAGCCGCGCTCGACGCCGCGGTCGTGTTTCTGGCCAAGAGTCTCGCCGAACACGGCGAACTGCGCGTGAATTCGGTCAAAGCCGGGCCGTTGAAAACGTCTTCGTCGGCGGGCATTCCCGGGTATCTCGACAACTACCTTTTCGCCGAGATGGCCACGCTGCGCCATCGCGCGCTGACCACCGCCGAAGTCGCGAATGCAGTGCTCTTCCTGCTTTCCGAGCGCTCGTCGGGCATCAATGCCCAAGGCCTGGTCGTCGACGCGGGACTCGGGGTCAATTTTTTCGATCGCGCCATCGTCGAGCGCGCGACGCGGCCCTCTCCATGATGGAACCGGTCGACGAACACCTGATCGTCGTCGTTCGGCGGACCGCGATCCCCGACGCCAGCGCGCGCGGTGTGGCGCGAGTGGCGTTGCTGCGTGCAACGGCGCTCGCGGCCCTGGCCGAAGCCGCGCGCACCAGCGGCGCCCAACTCGGCAAACTCGAGAAGGACGCGCGCGACGCGCCGCTGCCCTCCAACGGTTGGCACTGGACCCTTTCGCACACGAGTCTTGGCAACCTCGGCCTCGTCGCGGCCGCCGTCTCGCGCAATCCGGTCGGAATCGATGCCGAAGCCGTGGAAACGCCGCGACCCGAGATCATTGAACAGGCCTTGAGCAAGGCCGAGCGGCGTCTGTTTCGCGCCGAGGACGAAGCGATAGCTTTCACGCGCGCCTGGACCGCCAAGGAAGCCGTGCTCAAGAAACTCGGCCTTGGCCTGATGTCGCTCTCGGAAGTGCGCATCGAGGACGTCGATGGCGATCTGTCCGTCTTGGAGCGAAACGGCGTGCGCCACGCGGTCGAATCGCGCTCGTTCGCTCCGTTCATCGTCGCCGTGGCCGGCCGCGCGCGCGAAAGCGTCGACTGGCGCTCGAGCGAACCGGAAGTGCGCGAGGCCGCGCAATGAACTCCGATTTCGACAAAGCCGAACGCCGCGCGATCGTTGCGCCCTTCGCCGGCGAGTATCCCTTCGAGGGGCATGCATTCGATCTCGGCGATGGGCTGCGATATCACTACCTCGACGAGGGTCCGCGCGACGGCGAAGTACTGCTCTTCGTGCACGGCAATCCGACCTGGTCGTTCCATTGGCGCCATGCGATTCTTGCGCTGAGCGATCGATATCGCTGCATCGCCGTCGACCACATCGGCTGCGGATTGTCCGACAAGCCCGCGCGTTATCCTTACCGTCTCGCGCAACATGTCCTGAATCTCGAGCGACTTGCCCGCTCGCTCGATCTCAAGCGCATCACGCTGGTCGTGCACGACTGGGGCGGCCCAATCGGCCTGGGTTTTGCGAGCCGCAACCTCGAGCGCATCGCGCGTCTGATCGTGTTCAACACATCGGCGTTCACCGGCCTCAAGGCGCCCTGGCGCATCCGCGCCTGTCGCGCGCCGGGCTTGGGCGCGCTTGCCGTGCGCGGCTTCAATGCATTCGCGGTCGCCGCGACCGTGATGGCGCTCGAACGCCACGAGCGCATGACACCCAGCGTGCGCCGCGGCTATCTCGCGCCCTACGATTCGTTCGCGCACCGCATCGCGACGCTGCGCTTCGTGCAGGACATCCCGCTCTCGCCGCGCCATCCGTCCTACGCGGAGCTCGAGCGCATCGAGAAGAGCTTGCCTGGCTTCGACAAGTTGCCCACCTGCCTGATCTGGGGCGGACTCGATTGGTGCTTCACGCCCGAGCATCTCGCGCGCTTCCAGGAAGTCTGGCCCCAGGCTGAAGTGCACCTCGACGAACGCGCGGGTCACTACGTCTTCGAGGATGCGCGCGAGCGTTCGCTGCGTTGGATCGAACGTTTCCTGGCGCGCAATCCGCTGCCCGCCGCGCCCGAACTCGGCTGAGACGCACAGGCCGCGCCCATGACGACGCAGGTCCAGGACTCGAACGGCGCGAACGTGGCGCGCTTCCTTGGTCAGCGCGCGGTGAGTGACCCCGATGGGCTCGCGGTGGCGGCGCCCAAGGACGGCGACTTCGAAACCTGGACCTGGAGCGCGCTTGATCAAGCCAGCGCCAGCGTGGCCCACGGGCTCGCGCGACTTGGTTTGCGCCCCGGCGAGCGCGCCTGTGTGTTCGTGAAGCCAGGCTTGGATTGGATCGCGCTGATCCAGGGACTTTTCAAACTCGGTGCCATTCCGGTGCTGATCGATCCGGGCATGGGCCGCGGTGGAATGCTCACCGCCATCGAGCGCGTCAAGCCGCGCGCATTGATCGCGGTTCCGAAGCTGCTCTTGCTGCGGCCGCTGTTCGCTTCGCACTTCAGGAGTGTCGAGATCACGGTCAGTTCTGGAACGCGCATGTTGGCCCAGGCCTCTCTCGAAACCTGGCTTGCCGAAGAGACCGATGCTTTCGCCGCCATCGAACGCTCGCCCCGCGACGAAGCCGCGATCCTGTTCACATCCGGCTCGACCGGGCCGGCGAAGGGCGTGCTCTACGAACACGGCATGTTCCAGGCCCAGGTCGAGATCCTGCGCGAGCTGTATCGCTTCGCTCCGGGCAGCGCCGATCTCGCCTGTTTCCCGCTGTTTGCCTTGTTCGGTCCGGCGCTCGGATTGACCAGCGTGTTCCCCGACATGGATTTCACCCGCCCGGCAGAGTGCGACCCGGCACGCATCGCACAAGCGATCGAACGCTTCGACGTTCGCTCGAGCTTCGGCTCCCCCGCCATCTGGCGACGCGTGATTCCCTGGTGCGAAGCGCGCGGGCGGCGCTTGGATTCCCTGGAGCGCCTGATGATCGCCGGAGCCGCGGTCGAGCCCGATCTCGTGCGCCGCGCGCGCGCGGTGATCAGTCGGCGCGGCGAAGTGTTCACCCCCTACGGTGCCACGGAAGCCTTGCCGGTCGCGCA
>JANMRV010000509.1:0-8772 GCA_031388685.1 Planctomycetota bacterium | reverse complement strand
GACGGCGGCCTACGACGAAGAAGAAGTCAGGGACGCGTCCAGCCTGCGCAAGCTCGGCTACGCCAACGCTCCGGCGGCAGCGCCCGCTCCGCGCCCCTTCGCCAGCGTCGAGAGCCAAGGACTCTCCGTGCGTTTCCATCTGCCGCGCAGGGAAACTCTGCCCTCGCGTCCCGAACCGACACGCGTGCTCGTCGCCGAAGAACAACTCAAAGTCACGCCCGAGTACTTCTGCACTCCGGCACTCGACAGCAGTGTCTGGTTGCGCGGCAAAGCGAAGAACACGACGGCGTGGACGGTGCTGCCCGGTCGCGCGGCGGTCTACTTCGGCGCCGATTTCCTGGGCCACGCGGATCTCGCCGCGGTTCAGCCCGGCGAGGAATTCACGCTGCACCTCGGCCGAGATCCCGCCTTCACGCTCGAGCGCGTGCAGACCGAAAACCTCGCGAAACAACCTGGAGTCTTCGGCTCGCGCACCACGCAGGTCGACGGCTGGCGGCTGAAGATCAAGAACAACGGCGCGCTGATCGCCGCCGCCGACGGCAGCGCGACGCTCTTCGTGCGCGAAGCACTGCCGCGCGCCACCGACGATCGGATCAAGGTCGAACTTGCCGATCCCAAGCCGGAACCTTCGGGCGACGCGCGCTGGAAAAAGGACCGCGACGAACAGGGATTCATCACCTGGGCTGTCAAAGTCGCGCGCGGCGCCGAGTCGCAGATCACCTGGCAGGTCAAGCTCTCGTTCCCCGAAGGAATGCAGATCAGCCGCTGAGCTACGGTCTCGTTGCCGATTCAGACGGGAACGAGGGCGTCATTGGAGGCCAAGCAGGCTCCTTGCATGACGCTATCGCTGCGCGTCAGCCAAGCCCCATGCGATCGACACCTTCTTCGTCGAAGCCGAGCATGTGCCCGATCTCGTGGTAGAGAGTCACGCGCAGTTCATGTACCAGGTCGTCGCGATCGGCGCAGGCGCGCTCGAGGTTGCGCTGGAAAAGATGGATCGACGACGGGAGATCGGTGCTTTCTTCGCTGCGTTCCAGTTGCGATGCACCGACGAACAGGCCGAGCATGTCGGGCGGAGTTTGCGCGGTGTCGTTCTTGTCGATCAATTCGGGCGAGGGCATCGGCTCGATCAGGATCGGTGTGTCCTCGAGCGCCTCCTGGAAATCCTCGTCCAGTTTTCCGATCGCCTCGTCGAGCACCTCGGTCATCTCGTCCTCGCCCAGGCGCCAGGGGAAGACCCAGCCTTCAGGATCCAGGCGCTCGGCCTTGCGCAGGCACTTGTCCGCTTCCGCGAAGTTGCCAAGGGCGTCTTCGCACAGGGCCAGGCGGCCGAGGGCCGGCGCCGTGAGGTCCAATTCCGCAGTGCGCGTGAAAAGGCGCCTGGCTTCCTCGAGGTTCCACTCGCGCAAGGCGATCTCCGCGCCGGTCCAGCACAGATCCGCGTCTTCCTCGATCGAGCGATCGCGGCTGGCGCGCGTCAGCGCATCGCGCGCGCCGCGCAAGTCGTCGAGTTCGAGCCGCGCCGAAGCCTCGAGCACCCAGCGCGCTTCGTTGTCTTCGGGCAGCGCGCCGGCGATCGTCAAGGCCGCTTCCGCGTCGCCTGCCTCGAGCGCGTCCCAGGCGCGATCAAGTTGTGCATCCGCAAGCTCGCCTGAATCATCCGCTGCTCGAGTTTCTTTGTGCATGCTTCGCTCTCACTCGGCCTCGGTGTCTTCGGGCCGCAAGCGCGTTTCCTCGCGCAAGTCGCGGATCAGGCCTTCGCGCACGTGGACGAGTCTTCCAGCGGCGTCGAAGAAGAGCACCGCTCCGCGCGTGTGATCGGCATCGTTCGCGTAGTCGATGTAAGGCGATGCAGCCCGCTCCGGCGTCGGCACGCTGATCTTGAACTGCCAATGGCCCGAGCTGTACCAGCCCCATGCCAGAGCGAAACCCTGGTTGGGAAGTTCCCAGGCGTAGAGCGGCGGGCCGAGTTGCTTGAAGGCGTCCTCGAGGCTTGCCTTGTCGGGCGTGAGCGCCGCCAGCCCCGACTTCGACACGGGTTCGAGTCGCGTGTCGCGCTCGAAGCGCAGTTGCAAGCAACTGCCGCACAACACCGCGAGCATGAGCGCGCAGGCTGCGGTCTTCGATCTTCGGAGCGACAGATCCACGGCGAGAATTCGGTTCACTGCTTGGCCGCGGTCGGCGGAACCTCGGGCGACGCAGCTTCAAGCGCATCGTCGCGGTCGCGCACTTCCTGCCAGGGCATCGAGTAGCTGGCGTCAATCCCGTGCAGGCTGACCGCGACGTGAGTCAAGAGTTCCTCGCTGTCGAAGAAGACCCAGGCCCGATCCGCGCGCGTGTCGCTGTTGAAAAAGTTCACCACGAACAAGACCAGCCCGGAGTCCTTCGCCACCGTGAACTCGTAGCGGTACGCCGTGCGCCTGCCCAGTTGCACGACGTCGGTAGGTGCTCCGAGAATCTCGACCGTTTGCTTGGCCGTTGTCGTTCCCGGGACCAACGCGGCGAAGCGATCGGCGTGCAACGGTTCGTTTTGGGTCTGGCGCGAGAGCAGGCAGCCTGGGAGCAAGAATGTGAGCGGCAGAACGCAGAGGAGTTGGCGCATGACAAGGAGAATAGCAGATCACGCCGCTGCCGAGCGCTTTCCCGCCGGCGAGCGGCATGCTTGAACAGGGTCTTTGCAATCGCACGCGCAGCGCAAAGGAAGTCCCTTCAACCCTCGGCCACTCTCGCGATTGCGGCGCCAAGGCGCGGAACGCGGGCGAGCACGCGCATGACGGCCCTGGCATGACGCGGCCTGCGCGCGAGCGCGAGCAACGCGCGGGCCAGGGCGGTCCGCGCCAACGTCTCTTCGCGCACCACGCGCGCGTACTCGCGTTCGACGGCGCGCGGCGCCGCGCCATCGATCAGCGCACGCGCGCCGCGCGCCGCGGCGACTCCCGTGGCCAGTGCGACCGAGACTCCGCAGCCCACGACCGGATCCACGCCTCCGGCCGAATCCCCGACCAGGAAGACGCCTGCTCTGGCTACGGCCGAGGCTGACCTGCGCGCGAGCGAACGAACCTCCGGCGCAGTCGTCAGCGCGCCCGCGAGCGGCGCGAGTTCCGGATGCGAGAGCGCGAATTCCAGCCAGCGCTTCGCTCCGCCCTCCACCGGCGCGCGGTCCATCAACAGCGCGATGTTCAAGCGGCGATTGGGCAGCGGGGTCACGTAGATCTGCGCATTCGGGTCGCCGAGCAAAATGATCACGCCGTCGAGTTCTGCGCGCGCTTCGCAACGGGCGCGCATGCCGAAGCGGCCCGCGTCGATCCAGCGGCCCGTGCGCAGCCAGTTCGCGCCACGGCCGCGCGTGCCATCGGCTACGGCGAGTGTGCGCGCTTCGAACTGCGACGGGCCCGCGCGCACAAGGAAACCGTTCGCGCGTTGTTCGACCTGCGCCGTCTCATGAATGCGCATCACCTTGGCTTCACGAGCCAGCGCGGCGTCGAGCGCCGCCGCCAGTTCATGGCGCTCCAGCGCGTACCCGATTTCCGGAAAGGGGATTTTCAGCGAGGGCCCGCCGGGTATCGAGTAGGTGATCCCGCGCAGCACTTGTCCGCGCGTGAGCACAGGCCCGAGCCCAAGTTCTTCCAGGGCGCGCACTCCACTGGCGAGACAGCCCTCGCCGCAGGGTTTGTCGATCGGCCCCGCCTGGGGCTCGAAGAGCGCCACGCTGAGTCCGGCCTGCGCGGCGGCGAGCGCGCAGGCACTTCCACCCGGCCCGCCGCCGATCACAGCCAGATCGAACTCTGCGTTCATCGCGCAAATCCCTCGCGCCAGCCTGGAATTCCTGCGAGCAGATCTTCTTCCTGGCGCCTGCGCCGCCAGAGCAACACGGCGTTCGCGAAGAAGATCAGCGCTCCACTCCACAGCGAGCCGCCGACGAAGGGCAACGCCGCGAACTCGAGATTCACGGCCAGATAGTTGGGGTGACGCAGGAATCGGTAGGGGCCGCCGTGCACGGCGCCCAGCGACGGCGCGACCACCGCGCGCGCATTCCACCGCGGACCCAGCGTGTGGATCGTCCACCAGCGCAGCGCCTGCGCGAAGACGAGGATGCCGACCGCGAGTCCAGCGACTGCGCCTGGAAGTCGCATGCCGCGCAGATTGACCTCGATCGCCGGAGCGACGAGGAACAGCACGTGCACCACGACCATGACGGCGTATTCGGCAAGGCCGGATGCTGCGGCATGCGGCGCGCCGATCGCGCGCAGACGCGCCAGATTGTTGTGCGAGAGCACGAGTTCGACGCCGCGCTCGAGCGCCAAGGCCACGAGCACCGCGGCCAGCAGATCGTCGCGGTCGAAGAACAGATCAGCCATCGCTGGGCCACTCGAGCAACAGGAACTCCAACGAGAGGCCGGGGCCGACGGACGCGGCCAGCGCAAGCTGCCCTGGTTTGACGCGCGCCTGTGCCTCGAGCGCGAGTTCGATCACCGTCAGCACGGAAGCCGAGGAGAGATTGCCGTAGCGGGCCAGGGACAAACGCGAATAAGTGAGTCCGCCCGGCGCGAGGCCGAAAGCTTCCTCCCAGACCTCGAGCACACGCCGGCCGCCCGGGTGCAAGAGATGCAGCCCAATGTCCGCGCGTGTCTTTCCGTGGCGCGCGAGGAAAGTGTCGACCGCGTCCGGCAGGGCGATAGCAAGCAAATCTGGAAGGTCGCGTTCCAGCACGATGCGCAGTCCGTGCGTGCCGACATCGAAGCCCATCGTGCGCAGCGTGTCGGGCACCAGGAACGTGCCGTTCGCCAGAATTCGCGGAGCGCGCGCCGCTTTGGCCTGCGGCTGAACGACGGCCGCCGCGGCGCCATCGGCGAACAGCGCGGCGGCGACGAGATCCGTGCGCGTGCGCTTGTCGCGCGGCAGCGTCAGGGAACAGACTTCGACCGCCACGACGAGCACGCGTTCTCCGCCGCGCGCCAGCGAACCAGCCAGGCCAAGGGCCAGTCCACCGGCCGCGCAGCCTGCCTCCGTGATCGGCACTCGGCGCACGTCGCTGCGCAGCGACAAGCGCGGAATGAGTTCGACGTCGAGCGCTGGAATCATGATCCCGGTGCAGGACACGTCGATCACGCAGTCGATTTCCCAGGCTTCAAGTTGCGCGCGATGGAGCGCGACGCGAATGGCGCTCTCCGACAATTCGAGCGCATGTTTGCGCCAGTTTGCGTTGCGCGCGCTGAACTCGTCTTCCGAAAGCAGACTCTTCAGCGACGGAGCGATGCGCCGCACGCCGACGCCCGAACGCTCGAGCAGCGAGGCAATGAAACGCGGATCCTCGGCGGGGAACATCGCGACCAGAGTCTCGAAGGCGAGCTCGCGATCGACCGACTGCGCCGGGAACGCGCTTGCAATTCCTGCGATCGTCGGTGGAGCGGTCATGGTCTGTGGACACATGCTCGCACTTGGCCTCTGGCTCGCCACTGTTATTCGGCCGCGATCAGCGTGTCGGCGTCTCAGGCAGGTCCAGGACGAGCACCCGGCGGGCCGCGACCGCCTGCGTGTGTCGAATTTCGAATGCGGCGCGCGTGGTCTCACTCCAGCTCAGCCAGTTGCGCTCGGCGACCAGCGCCAGGAATGCTGAACCCTCGCGCTCAGCGAGCGCCAGGAAACTTTTCTGCTGCAAATCCAGGGTATTGGAGATTGCAGGGTCGAGCACCGGTCCCTGAACGATCGGCAATCCGCTGTAGAAGCGAAAGCCTTCCGGCATGACGCCCACGCACGGAATGGAGGTCGGCCGTTCCGGGCGCGTCAACAGATACGCGGCCAGCGATCGCGAGGACTTCGTGGGATTGACGAGCGGGAAGATGAGCAGCGAAGCCACGCAGGAGGTCAGCGCCAATCCTCCGGCCAGAGCCAACGTCGCGCGCGCATGTTCGCCGCGCCGGCTCTCGCGGACGGCCAGCGCTGCTCCCCCGAAAAGCGCCAGACCGACGGCTACCGCCGGCCAGGCGATCGAAGGGAAATCCGCCGGCAAGCGCGACTGGAAGAGGCCCGCGCCGCACAGCGCGATGCCAAGCAGTGCGAGCAGCGCGGGAACCGGAGCCACAATCCAGCGATCCCTGCTGTGCGCGCGCAGCGCTTGGGCGATCCAGCGCGAACCGAGCAGCGCGACGGCTGGATAGGCGGGCAGCAGATACAGGTCGCGCTTTTCGGGGCTGAGCGAAAACGCCCCGAGCAACGCCCAGAACCACCAGCCCGATTGGGCCAGACCCAGATCGAAAGTCTCGCCGCGCCGCCGGGCAGCGAGTGCGCGCCACGCCAGCCACGAACCCGCGAACGCGAGCGGCGTCCAGGGCAACATCATCAGAGGTTGCAGCGTGAGGTGGTACCAGAAGGGGCCGATGTGGTTCCTGCCCTTGATCGCGCGCTCGAAAAACTGGCCGAGAAACAAGTCGTAGGCCAGTTCCGGATGACGCGCGACGACCGCCAGGGCCCAACTCAATGCCGGAACGACTGCCGCGAGGCCGGCGCCGGTCCAGGCTGTTCGCGACAGACGCAGCGGATGGGGGCCCGCGATCCAGCGCCAACCGGCGAGTGGAATCCCGACCAGCGCGAAGGCAATCGGGCCTTTGGCCAGGACCGCGAGGCCGGTCAACAGGCCCGCGCACAGGATCATTCGTGCGCGACCCGTCCTGGACACGCAGTGCTCGCTCGCCAGGACCAGCGCTCCCGTGCAGAGAGTGCCGAGCAGCGGGTCGATCTGCAGGCGCGCGCCGTGCCAGAGCACCATGCCCGTCGTCAGGTAGAGGATCGGCGCGATCCGTGCTTCGTCTTCGCCCCAGAAGCGGCGCGCAAGTCTGGCCGTGAGCCACGCGCTGACGAGCGTCGCCAGGAGCGAAGGCATACGCATCGCAAGTTCGCTCCAATCGGTGAACGATCCGAGCAGGCCGGAGATCCAGAACAATAGCGGCGGTTTGTTCGGATAGACCTCTCCGTTGAGATGCATCACGAGGTATTCGCCGGAGCTGTAAATCTCGCGCGCCACTTCGGCGTAACGCGGTTCGTCGGGCGCCCACCAATCGCGCGTCCAGGCAGAAGCGACGAAAGGAATCAGGAACCACAGCCAGGCTCGGCTGGGAATGCGCGCGGGTGAGTTCACGAAATGCCAAGGATGCCACGCGAGCAAGCTGATTTGCAGTGCTCATCCATGAGCGGGCCGTGCCAACCGTCGTCTCGGATCGGTTGTTCGACTGCGACTGGCCGGGGCGGGAGTCGCCGGGTCCTGAGTGAGCTCCTTGCCATGGCTTCACTCGCTGACTGGCCGTGGGTCCGCCGGCCTTGGAATTGGCGGCAAACGGCTCCAAGCAGGCGTTGACCGGCTCGTACCCAGCTCGAGGGCGATTACCATGTCGCGTGTGAAATCCATCCTTTTCGTGCGCCGCCGTGCAGCCGTTCGCCCCGCGTCGGCGCTCGCCGGGCTCCTGCTCGGCGTCCTTTTCGCACTCGGATGCACGCTTTGCCTTGCGCCGAGTCTGTGCGCGCAGGCAGCGCCCGAGCGCGCGCCGATTCACCTTGTGATCTTTCACACCAACGACATTCACGGTCAGGTCCTCTCGCGCAAGGCGACCTGGTTGTCGAAGGAGTCGCCGCCCGAGATCGGCGGTTTGCCGCGTCTCGCGGCCAAGCTTGCACAGTTGCGCGCCGCTGAACCGCAGTCGATCCTCGTCGATGCGGGCGACTGGTATCAGGGAACGCCCGAGGGTTCGATCGATCGCGGACTTCCCTTCGTCCAGGCGCTCGCGCAACTTCGCTTCGACGCCATGTGCATCGGCAATCACGAGTTCGACCACGGTGTCGCCAACGTCGAGCGACTGGTGCGCGAGGCGCGCTTGCCGGCGATCCTCGCGAATGTTCGCGTCCGCAAGGCCGGCGCGCGACTGCCCTTTGCGAAGCCGTGGATCCTGATCGAGCGCCACGGCGTGCGCATCGCGCTGGTCGGCCTGTTGACCACATCGACTCCTGAGATCACCAGTCCCGAAGTGCGGCCCTTCGAATTCGCCACGGCGTCCGAAGAAATGGAACGCGTGCGCAAGGAAATCGGCGACCAGGCCGACCTGATCGTTCCGGTCGGCCACCTCGCGGTGGAAGAGTCGAAAGTGCTGGCGCAGAACGATCGAAAGCTGGCGTTGATCGTCTCGGGTCATTCGCACACCTACTTGAAGCAGGGCGTGCGCGAAGGCGAATGCCTGATCGTGCAGTCGGGCTCGAAGGCCAGCGCGCTCGGGCGCGTGGACCTGTGGCTCGATCCCGGCACGTTCGCGCCACTGCGCTCCCAGGCGCAGTTGATCGATCTGCTCGACGATCCGAAGGCGCCGGCGAGCGTGGACGCGAGCGTGGTCGCAATCCGCGCGGCCTGCGATGTGCTCGCGAAGAGTGCTTCCGCAGCCCTGGAAACCGTCGTCGGCGAACTTGCACAACCGTTGTCGCGCACGGTCGAGCACGGTTGTTCGACCCCAGGTTCGTGGATCGCCGACGCGCTGAGGCGGCGCATGAAGTCCGACATCGGCGTGCACAACCGCGGCGGGACACGCTGCGATCTGGAAGCAGGGCCGGTCACTCGCCGCCATCTTTTCGAACTGCTGCCTTTCGACAACGATGCCGTGGCGATGGATCTCAGCGGCGAACAGGTACTTTCCCTGGCGCGACGTTCGATCGAAGAGACCAAGCACATCGGGCTGGATTTTTCCGGCCTGACTCTGTTCGTTCGCAGGCAAGCCGACAACACGTTTCGCCTGG
>JANMRV010000506.1:0-13733 GCA_031388685.1 Planctomycetota bacterium | reverse complement strand
TTCCGCTCGCGCTCAACAACGAAGGTCGCACCACAGCCGTGCTGCAACGAAAAGCGGCACGCTTTGCCGCGCAGGAGGACTATGCAGTGCGGCGCGCCCTGTGCCTCAACGACGGCCAAGTCGTTCAGGACGAATGCAAGGACGAGGCGCAAGAGGCGCTGGATGAGGAGTATGAGCTGATCAACGAGCAGTTCGACGCGCGACTCGACGTGCTCGGTCTGATTGGTTACGGGCGCTACGACCCGCAGATCGTGCCGGCGCAATTCTCGGCCAACATCACCAACACCTACTTCCCTCTCGTCGTCGGCCGCACGCTGGTCTACGAGCTGGTCAACGCCGAAGGCATCGAGCACGTCGAAGTCGAAACCCAGAACGTGGTTCGCACGATCGACGGCGTCGACTGTCGCCAGGTGCGCGACGTCGCGACTTTCAACGGCGTGGTGGGCGAAGACACGTTGGATTGGTACGCGCAGAATCAGGACGGCAACGTCTGGTACATGGGCGAAGTGTCGCAAAATTTCGAGGATGGCTTGCTCGACAACCTCGACGGCTCCTGGCGCAGCGGCAAGGAAGGCGCGAAATCCGGCATCCAGATGCCGGCTTCGCCCGTCGTGGGCCAGGCGTATCGCCAGGAGTATGCGCTTGGAGAAGCAGAAGACATGGCGCGCATTTTCGCGCTCGACCAGACCGCCACGGTTCCTGCCGGAGTCTTCCAGCACTGCCTCGTGATCGACGAATGGACGCCGATCTCTCCTGGGCTCGATCACTTCGAACGCAAGTACTTCGCGCCCGGAGTCGGACTGGTGCTCGCGGTTCACCTCGGATCGGGCGAGCGCGAGGAATTGGTCGAGATTCGCAACTGAGTTTCAATCGTGCTCCGGGTGCGCGTTCCAAACTGCATGGCGGAACGCGTGCCCGGCACGCCCTAGGCCGCCGGCGGTCGATCAAGTTTGCGCTGGCTTGCGAAGGGAGCGCAGATGCGCGCGAACCGTTCTTGGTCGAGCATGGCGACGGTCATGGGCGACATGGCCTGTCCTCCGACGCGAAGCAAAATCCAAGGAGATATCGTGCAGTTGAACTGGCTGTTGGAGTCCGGCTAGAGTCGCTCGCACACTTCCACCCACAGCGCTGATACGCCATGAAGAAAATCACTCCAGTTCTGATCGTCGAGTCCATCGAAGACTGCCTGCCTTTTTGGGTAGAGCGATTCGGATTCACGACGACCGTAGAATTCCCGGTAGGTGATCGGCTCGGCTTCGTCATCCTCAATCACGGTCCGGTCGAAGTCATGTTGCAGTCGCGCGCGAGCGTGGCCGAGGACGCGCCCGCTCTCGCGCGCGAGGCCTATCGCTCGGCGCTGTACATCGAAGTCGCCGACCTCGCGCCTATCGTGCGCGCCGCGCAGGGCCTGGAAATCGTCGTGCCCGAGCGCACGACCTTCTACGGCGCTCGCGAGATCGGTGTGCGCGATCCGGCGAGCAACGTGATCAGCTTCGCGTACTTCGCCGCGCAGGCCTGAAGCTCGTCGAGCGAGGAATTTCCAAAGCAGTGGCTTGACACCCAGGCCAGTCCTCCTAAACTTCGCCTCACCTCGCAGCCGACACAGGTCTGCCGCGAGCCCCAGAAAAATGTCGAATCTCCGCGAAAAACAGGCCCTTTGCATGCGAATGCCCATGCCCCGCCCGGGCATTGGTGAGCTCGTGCACGGAGTTTTGCGGCGATAACGGCCTGACGAAACCCTGAACGCGCGACGAACCACTGGCCCGGGCGCAGTGGTTTTTTCGTTTTCCAAAGTCACTCGTCGTGACTTGTTCCGCGCGACCTTTCCAGGAGTTCGTCATGTCCACCGTTCTGTCCGCAGTTTCCGTTGCAGCACCGCTTTCACCTCGCACTACCTGCACCCCCGATCTCGCCACGCTCGCCATACACGGCGGCTTGTTCCCCGATCCATCGACCGGCGCGATCCTGACGCCGATTCACCAGACCGCGACTTATGTGCAGTCGGCGGTCGGAGTCGACAAGGGTTACACGTACACGCGCTCGGGCAATCCGACCGTTGCCGCGCTCGAGCGCAATCTCGGGATGCTCGATGGCGCGCTGCCGGCGGTTTCCTTCGCCACCGGCATGGCCGCGCTGAGCGCGCTGTTCCTGACGGTGCTCGAAAGCGGCGACGAGGTCGTCGTTTCCGATGTGGTCTACGGCGGAACCGTGCGGCTGCTGCGCAGTGTGCTCGCACCGCTTGGGATCAAAGCTACCTTTGTCGACACGTCGTCGATCGACAGCCTGCGCGCTGCGCTCAGCAAGCGCACGCGGCTCGTGCTGATCGAGACACCGGCGAATCCGACCTTGAAATTGACCGACATCGCGGCCGCCGCGGACGCGGCCCACGAGGCGGGCGCGTTGCTCGCGGTCGACAACACTTTTCTGACGCCGGCGCTGCAGCGCTGCTTCGACTTCGGCGCGGACATCACGGTCTACTCGACGACCAAGCACATCGAGGGACACAATGCGACGGTCGGCGGCGCGCTGATCACACGAGATCCGGCGTTGCGCGAGCGCCTGAAGTTCATCCAGAACGCGGTCGGCTTCGCCCAGGCGCCGTTCGATGCGTGGATCACCCTGCGCGGGATCAAGACGCTGCCGCTGCGCCTGGAGCGGCACTCGCGCAATGCACTGGAAGTAGCGCGCTTCCTCGAGGCCGATCCGCGCATCGCGAAGGTCTTGTATTCGGGCTTGGAGAGTTTTCCCCAGCACGAACTCGCACAGCGTCAGCACATCGATCACGGCGGCCTGATCGCCTTCGAAGTGCAGGGCGGAGCGGGGGCGGGAATCAGCTTGATGAACTCGGTGAAGCTCTGCGCGCTCGCCGAAAGCCTCGGCGCGGTCGAAACCTTGATCACGCATCCAGCGTCGATGACCCACGCAAGCATTCCGCGCGACGAGCGCGAGCGCATCGGCATCAGCGACGGCCTCGTGCGTCTCTCGGTCGGACTCGAAGCGCCTTCGGACGTGATCGCGGACCTCGATCAGGCCCTCGACAAAAGGAATTCCTGAAATGAGTTCTCAACGAATACGCGTCTTGAAGTTCGGCAGCTCGGTCCTGGCCAGCCGCGGCGATGTTTCTCGCGCGCTGCACGAGATCTACGGCGAACTGCGCGAGGGCAACCGCGTCGTGGCGGTGGTGTCGGCGCTGGGGCAGACGACGGAACGCCTGCTCGCCAACGCGCGAAAGTTCGGGAAGAGGCCGGACCCGGCTGCACTCGCGTTGCTGCTTTCCACGGGAGAAACGCAGTCGGTCGCTCTGCTCGCGCTTGCCTTGGAACGCGCGGGCATTTCGTGCTCCGTGCTCGATCCCGCGCAGCTTGGGCTTCGCTCGCTCGGGGATCTGCTCGATGCCGAGCCCACGCGGTTCGACGAAGCGATTCTGCGCGCCGCTCTCGCGGAAAAATCCGTAGTCGTGGTTCCGGGTTTCGTCGGTCGCGACGAGTGTGGGCGCACGACCCTGTTCGGCCGCGGCGGCTCAGATCTTTCGGCGCTTTTCTTGGCGCAGCGGCTTGGCGCGAGCTGCCGGCTCGTCAAGGATGTGGCCGGCGTCTTTGATCGCGATCCCGCCCTGAACGGAGCGGCCGCGCGGCGCTTCGGAGTGCTCGCCTGGGAAGACGCGCTCAGCGTCGGCGGGGGCATCGTGCAGGAAAAGGCACTGCGTTTCGCTCGCGAACAGCACTTCGAATTCGAAGTCGGCGCGCTTGGATCCGCAGAATCGACGCTCGTCGGCCGCGGCCCAAGTCGCTTCGTCGCGACGCGTGCGGAGCCACGGAAATTGCGCGTCGCCCTGCTGGGCCTTGGGACCGTTGGCTTGGGTGTGTACCGCGAACTGGCGCGCTTTCCAGAGCGCTTCGAAGTCACCAGCGTGCTCGTGCGTCGCAGCGGGCTCGGGCGGCCGCCGCGAATCCCAGCAGAGCTCATCACCACCGACGCGGAGCGAACACGCGATTGCGACGTGCTGGTCGAAGTTCTCGGCGGCCTCGAGCCCGCCGGCAAGTTGATCGAGGCAGCCCTCTTGCGCGGAGTCGACGTCGTCAGCGCCAACAAGGGACTGATCGTCGGACGTGGAGCCGAGTATCGCTCGCTGGCGCAGGCCAACGGCGCGCGCTTCTTGTATTCGGCAAGCGTCTGCGGCGCCTTGCCCCTGCTTGAAACCGTGCGCGGCCTAGCGAGAGAACGGCGCATCGTTTCGATCGAGGGCATTCTCAACAGCACGACCAACGTGGTGCTGGACCTGCTCGCGGCCGGAAGGAGCTTCGCTGAAGCGTTGGACCACGCCAGGCGCCAGGGATTCTGCGAAAGCGATCCGAGCGAGGACCTCGACGGCACGGACGCGGCGCACAAACTCGTGCTGGTCGCGCGCGAGGCCTTCGGCGAAACGCTCGACGTGCTCTGGACGAAGCGCAAAGGTATCACGGGCATTCGGCCGGCCGAGGTCCGCGCGGCATCGCTCGCCGGACATGTCGTCAGACTCGTCGCGACGTGTCGGCGCACGGAAGCGGGACTCGAGTTGCAGCTTTCACCCGCGACGCTGCCTGACGACCATCCGCTCGCTCGAACTTCGGCCGAGCAAAACGCCGTGTTGATCCACACCGAGGATGGCGCTCGCGTCGTCCTGCGCGGCAAGGGCGCGGGCCGCTGGCCGACGACCCAGGCCGTGCTGGGCGATCTGTTGGAGTTGTCGCGCCTGCGCGCGGCTGAATCCGCGACCAAGACCCACGCGGCAGCAGTCGCGGTCGCGATCTGAGGCCAACGACCATGAACCCCTTCACTCAACTGGTGCGCTTCGATCCCAGCCCCGGCGATCCTTGGCGCGCGAACTCGACGCCGATCTATCAGACCGCAACCTTCGCGCAGGAATCCGCGACCGAGTTCGGAACCTACGACTACACGCGCAGCGGAAATCCGACGCGCGCGGTCCTGGAGACGCAACTCGCGCAACTCGAGAGCGGCGAGCGGGCGTTCGCGTTCGCGAGTGGCATGGCGGCGCTCTCGACCTTGACGCGACTCGTGCCCGCCGGCGGCGAGATTCTCGCCGGCGACGACCTGTACGGCGGCACGTATCGGCTGCTCGAAGAGGTCGCGCCGCGCCTGGGCATCAAGACGAAGTATGTCGATGTCACAGATCTCGCCGCGGTGGAGCGGACGATCGCGAAGAACACGCGCCTCTTGCTCATCGAGACGCCGACCAATCCGCTGCAGCGCATTGCCGACATCCGAGCGTTGTCGAAAATCGCGCACAAACACGGCGCGCTGCTGGCTGTCGACAATTCACTGCTCTCGCCGTGGTTGCAGAAGCCGTTGGAGCTCGGTGCCGATGTCGTCGTGCACTCGGCCACGAAGCATCTGTGCGGGCATGGCGACGTGATGGCGGGGGCGCTGGTCGTTCGAGAAGCCGAACTTGCCGAGCAGCTTGGGTTCCTTCAGAACGCCGAGGGCAACGCACTCGCGCCGTTCGATTGTTGGCTTCTGCTGCGCGGCATGAAGACGCTTGGCGTCAGGCTCGACCGCGCGCAGAAAAACGCCGCGCGGATCGCGGAATTCTTGGCAGGCCACCCGCGCGTGACTCGCGTGCGCTACGCCGGGCTCGATAGCCATCCCGGCCGTCAGCTGCACTACTCCCAGGCCCGCGGCGCAGGGTCGCTGCTCAGCTTCGAAACCGGCGACGCGCTCGTGTCCAAGCGAATCGTCGAAGCCCTGAAGCTTTTCACGATCTCGGTCAGTTTCGGCAGTGTCACTTCGCAGGTCAGTCTGCCGTGCTGGATGTCGCACAAGAGCATTCCAGCGAGCGTGCGCAGGGCACACGCCTTGCCCGACGACCTCGTGCGCATCTCTGTGGGCATCGAGTGCTCAGGCGACCTGGCCGCCGATCTCGCCGTGGCACTCGATGCGCTCGAGCGCTAGCCTGCGCAGCGTGCCTGAACGCTCGAAGCCCTCGTACCGCAGCCTGTCGCCCGTTGCGATCGTGTCAACGGTCGAAGCGCTCAGCGTGCGCATCGAAGCGGGATTTCCTGGATCGAGCCTCAGCGCCGTCTGCGCAGAACTGCTGGTGGTTTCTCGCGAAGTCGAGATGCTTGCGGCCTGGCTCTCGCGCCCACTGATCTGGGCTCGCGCAGTCGTCGGTATCGGGCTTGCAGCTTTGCTCGCGGGGCTCTCGAGCGCGCTGTTCAAGATCCACGTCAAACTGGAGGTGAACTCCATCTCCGAGTTGCTGCAGGTCATCGAAGCCGGCGTGAACAGTCTCGTGTTCTTGGGGGTCGGCTTACTCTTCCTGTTGATGATCGAGAAACGCGTGAAGCGCGGCCGCGCGCTCAAGTCGTTGCACACGCTGCGTTCGCTCGCGCACATCGTCGACATGCACCAGTTGAAAAAAGATCCCGAACGCGTGACCGGCGAGGTACCCGATCCCGCGGCGGGGCCGCAGCTTTCCGCGAACGAACTGGCGCGCTATCTCGATCATTGCGGGGACATGCTGACTGTGATCAGCAAGCTCGCGGCGCTGCACGCACAGAAATTCGACGACAGCGTGACGCTAGCCGTGGTCCAGGAAGTTGAAGAGCTCGCGCACGCACTGGTGCGCAACATCTGGCAGAAGATCGTGATCGTCGAGCACGTGATGGACAGCTAGCAGCCCGCCAGAAAAAGTCCCTGCTGCGGTGGAGCGTGCTTCGGCGATGCTGCGTCGCGCCCACGCTGACACTAGCCACCCCAAATGGTTGCATCCGCGCAACGACGCTGTGAGGGGCCCGGCCGCGTCGAGGTCCAACGGCATGGGCACTCTCAACGCTCAGGCGCCAACAGCCAAAGATAGAGCGAACAACCACTTGGAGCTCAACAGCCAGGCCGGCTGCCTGGGCGCCAATTTTCGTCGCGCGCTTTACCTGAGTCTTCCCACGCTGTGCCTCGCTACGGGCCTGCTTCTGGCGGGCTGTCAGTCACCGCGCCCGAAAATACGTCCGAAGAAGCCTGCAATCGACGAGGTTCCGTGCGCGGAGTCCGTGCGCGGCGCATCGGCCGCGGCCGTGCTGGCCTCGAGTGCCGCCACCAGCTCGGGCGCTGACTGGATGCGCGCTTCGAGCTTCTTTTCCAGACAACGCAGCAAAAGTTTCTGCACCGACTTCGGCGCCTTCACGCCGCACTTCGCGAGCGTCGGAGGATCGTCGTCGAGGATTGCCGCGAACGTGTCGGTCGCCGATTCGCGGTGGAATGGCGGACTGGCAGTCAGCATCTCGTGCAACAGCGCTCCGAAGGAGAAAAGATCCGTGCGATGGTCTGCCGGCAGGCCGCGCATCTGCTCCGGCGACATGTAATCGACCGTGCCGAGTGCGACACCGGCGGTGGTGACGATCGGATCGGGTTCGTCACCGTTGTCGTTCGCCGCGCCGCTCGGATCGAGCAGTTTGGCGAGCCCGAAGTCGAGGATCTTGATCCGTCCATCGGAGAGGATGAAGACGTTCTCCGGTTTGATGTCGCGGTGAATGATGCCCTTGTCGTGGGCCGCGGCGAGTCCGTGCGCAATCTGCAGGCCGATCTTCAGCGCGGAGTCGAGCGCGATCGGCCCCCTTGCGCAGCGCTGGCTCAATGGCTCGCCCTCGAGGAGTTCGGTGACGAGATAGGGAGAACCAGCGTGCTCGCCGACGTCGAGCACCGACACGATATTCGGGTGGTTCAACGAGGACACGGCGCGCGCCTCGCGCTGGAACCGGCCGAGCCGTTCTGGATTGGAGGAAAACTCCTGCAGCAGGACCTTGATCGCCACGTCGCGCCTCAGACGTCTGTCCGTGGCTCGGTAGACTTCGCCCATGCTGCCGGTGCCGAGCAGGGCCTGGATCTCGTAGCGGCCGAGGTATTCACCGGGAGACAGGGGCATGCTTCCAAATTTACCCAAAGGATCGGCAATCGGGTACGGAGGCGCGGGAAGAACTCCGTGGGCCTGCGTTGGCTAAGTCACCCATCCGGCGAGCACGAGCAATGCGACGCTCATTGCGAACGCGAGCGCCGGCTTCCAGCGCGGCAGAATCGCGGCCGGCAGACGCGAAGCCTCGATCGCAAGCAATTGTGCCTCGGCCGAACGCGCAATCAGAAACGTAGCCGCCGCACCTTCCGCGCCGAAGTGCGGGATCAGGACCGCGGCGCAAGCGAGCGTGATCCCTGCCGTGCGCGAGTACACACGTCGCTGAGTCGTGAAATCGCCGCGGGCGCGTTGCCAGGGTGTGATCAGGAAACCGAAGAATTGGATGAAGACCCCGCACAGGAGCCACGCGCAGCAATGCGCCCCCGACGCGAATTCGGCGCCGAGCGCGAGCTCGACCAACGGACGGTGGAAGAAGATCAACACGCCGATGCCAAGGAAAGCCGTAGGCACCGACCAGCTCGCGGTGCGCACGAAGCGACGTGCGGCTTCTTCGTCGCCCTCGACCACGGCCGTGCGCGCGAGCACCGGCAAAAGCACGCCGCCCAGAGCGCTGGACAGGATGTTGAGCTTGAGCGCCAGATCGCTCTGCGCGTTGTACCCTCCGGCGACCGCGTCGCTGGCGAAGCGCGCCAGGAGCAACCGATCGATGCTGACCAGCAGGCTGACCATCACGTTGAACGCCAAGAGGTCGATCATGTCGCGCTTGAATCGCGGCCATGACGGCGACGCGCGCAGCGTGCCGAAACCGGAGACTCGCGCGAGCCACGAAGCGCCGTCGCGCGGGCTGAAGGAGAATTCGCGCCGTTCCCAGCGCCGATAGGCGAGGAACAGCGCGAGCTGCGCCAACACGAAGGGTCCCGTGTACAAGACGGGATCCACGACGAAGGACGACAATGCCGCCGTGAGCGCGAACGCCAGCGCGTAGACGAAGTTGCGAATGACGCTTGCCGAGGCGACACGCCCGGCGGCCGACATCGCGGCAAAGTCGCGCGAGGCGAGTCCGAAGAAGAACGTGGCGATCACGAGTGCAATCGCGCTGCGCGGTTCGAGGATGATCGCGCCGATCAGCGCGGCCAGCACGACGATCGAGATCAGGCTCGCGCGCGCAAGTGCCGCGACTTCAGCCGCGCTAGCGTCCTTGCGCGAGAGTGCCGCGACCAAGATCGCGCGCGCGAAGTCCTGATAGGTGATGACGCCGAGCAAAGTCGCGAACAGCGAGAAATCCTTGTAGGCGCTCGGCCCGAAGTTGCGCGCCAGGATCGGCAAGCTGGCGATGCCGACCGCGCCGAGCACGACCTGGCTGAGAGCAATCAGCGACGCGCTGGAGATCAGCTTGCGCGGCGTCGGCGCAAGCGCGTTCGCGCCTCGCCGATCCGCGGTCGGACCTTCGTTGCCCGAGGCGAAGGACTCCGGTGCAGCAGTTTCCGCCTCTTGGGTGCGCAAGGTGAACACTGTCCCGCTAGCGGCGAAGTACGCGGCCGACAACGCCGGGTGAGGGGGTGCCTGGCTCCTTCATCGATTCGTACTCGAATCGTTGAAGGTGCCAGGCACCCTACGCTGCATCTGATGCCACGAAGGCAGTTCGACTCCGGGGTGCAAGGTCTTGAGCTTCCAGCCGGAATTGTGCTTGGGTGCCGACCCAGGCTCCGCATCCGCGCTCGATTCCGTATGCTGCCGCGCCGCTGCCTGTGCAGCGTCCTGTGGCTCGAACCAAATCCCAAGTCTTGCGCGGCGCGCTGCTCCTCCTGCTCGTCGCGCTCTTCCTCCTGGCTGTCGCCCGCAGCTTCGTCGGCGATGTCTATCGCGTCGAGAGCACTTCGATGGAGCCGACGATTCGCGGCTCGCCTGAGCATGTGTTCGTCCGCTACGAGCGCGATTTCACTCCGCAGCGCTTCGACGTGGTGGTCTTTGCCGCGCGCTCGCTCGAATCAGGCGCGGTGGTCAAGCGTGTGGGCGCCTTGCCGGGCGAGTCGGTGCTGATCTCCGCCGGCGATCTGTTGATCGAAGGGCATCGGCTAGGAGTCGCGATCCAGCGGCCCCTGCCGGTCGCAATTTTCGATTCGGCCCTCGAGCCGATCGAAGCGACGTTCTCGCCTCCGGGAGTCGCCTTCGAACGCGGACACGGCGGTTGGTCGCTCGACGCGCGCGGCCGGCGCGAGGACCTGAATTTCAAGCGTCGCGCGCGGGACGATCGCTTCGACGAGAGCGGCAAGCTGATTTCCGGCAGCGTCGAGGTCAACGACCTGCGCATCGAGGGCAGGTTCGTCTTCGAGCGCAGCGGCAAGTTCACCCTGCGCCTGACCGAGGAGGGCGACGGATTTGAACTCGAACTCGAGCTCCGCGATGGCGCCCTCGAACGCGCGCGCATCCTGCGCCGAGCCGGCTCCGCGGAATTGGCCGTGATCGCAACGTTGGATGGGCCGGGCTCCGCCAGGCCTGGCCAGCCTTGCAGCATGTCCTTCGAGAACATCGACAACATCCTCATCGCCGAAGTTTGCGGCCGGACGATTTCCGGCGCGTACGAAACCAACACGCCGCTGCCCGGAGTCGTCGACGAGAACTATCGCCACCTGCAACCTCGCGTCGGCCTGGCCGTGGCGGAACTCGGGCTCCGCATCGAGCATCTCGTGGTCTCCCGCGATCTCTACTACACGGCCAAGGGCGCGTTGGGCACCGGATCGCCGGTCGCGCTCGGTCCCGACGAGATCTTCGTGCTCGGCGACAACTCGGCGGACTCGGACGACAGCCGGGTCTTCGGACCGGTGCGCTTGGAGGAACTCGCCGGCCGGGCGACCCTGGTGGTATGGCCGCCCGCGGCCGCGCGCCGCCTGGGGCAGTTGCGCTCCTTGCTGCCCGATGGCCCGCCCTAGCTCGCGGGGGACTAGGATGGCTCTCGGCTGCGTGAGAGGCCTCCAAGCCATCCGGATGGGGCCAGAACTCCGCGCCGGGACCTGGGTTTGAGTCCCCGCATCTATATATGGAAGAGCCTTTCGCCGACGACCCGGGCGTGCAGTGGATGAAGGCCTTTCAGGCCGGGTCCGAGGCCGCCTTCGACCGACTGGTCGAGGCCTATTCAGGGCAGGTCTACGCTTTGTTCACGCGCTTCCTCGGGGCCGTGCCCGAGCGCGAGGACATGGTCCAGGAGGTCTTCTTGCGCGTCTTGCGCTCGCGCGAGCGCTACACGCCGAGCGCGCGTTTCTCGACCTACCTCTACCGCGTGGCCTTCAACCTGGCCGTCAATCACACCGAGCGCGACCGGAATCCGCGCTCGCTCGACGAAGAGTTCAACGAAGCAGAAGGCTCGGTCCGCGAAACTTCGACTTCGACCGATGACGATCCCGCGCGCCGCATGGAGACTAGCGACGTGGTCGAGGCCGTGCGCGCCGCAATCGAGTCCCTGCCGGAGTCCCAACGCATGGCGCTGATCCTCGCGAAGTACGAGGAGATGTCGTTCCTTGAAATCGCCGTCGTGCTCGGTTCCAGCGAGAAGGCGATCAAGTCCCTGGTCCATCGCGCGCGCGAAAGCCTGCGCGAGCGGCTCAAGCCGTTCCTGGAGAAAGAACTCGCATGAAGCCCGATTGCCGCAATTTCCGCGCGCGATTGGCGGAGGTCTTGCGCGGGCCGCTGCTCGCGAATCAGGAACCCGCCCTTGGCGGGCTCTCCTGGCATCGGCACGTGATCGATTGCTCGGCCTGTCGCGAGCTGCTCGACGAAGAAGAAGCGCTCGATGAACTGCTGCGCTCGCTGCCCAAGCCGCACCTGCCGCGCGCACTGGCTGAGCGCGTGCTCTCGCGCCTTGACGGCCCGCGCCGCGGCCTCGATCTCGATCGCCTGCTCGATCTCGAGACCACGCAGCCAGTGCCCGTGAACCTTGCGCGCGACGTCTTGGCGCGCGTGCACGCGGAACAGAGTCTCGATCGCTTGCTTGATCGCGTGCCCGCTCCAAGCATGCCCGCGGGTCTTGACCGTCGCATCCTGGCGCGACTCGAACTCGCCCGGCGCGGCGAGGCCGTGCGGCCGCGCACGGAGCCGACAAGTCCGCTTCGCGCAGTCGCTGCCGAGCGCAAGCAGGCCGCCGCCTCCTTCCAGTTCCCGCTGCGCATCGCCGCGGGCTTCGCGCTCGCGTCGCTGGCCGGCTGGGGCGCGTGGCGTTTGACCCGCAACGGGTTCGAACCGTCGCCGACGCCTGCGCCCACGATCGCCGAAGTTACTGGGCCTGGGAATTCGACGAAGCAGGCGCAGCCGACTCCCGGTGTACTCGGCCTCGATCCGGCCGCGATCGCACAACCCGACGAGCAATTGTTGGCCTCGCTCGAAATGTTCGAAGCCTGGGACCTGCTCGCCTCGGCCGACGCCGTCGATGCTTCGCTCGTGACGCTCGATTCGATCGACGAGTACCTGCTCGACTTCGGGACGCCCAGCTCGTCCGCGGAGAACACGCCCGCTGCGGAAATTCCCGCCGGCGATTCGGACACCAAGAACACGAAGAAAAACGGTTGATCGTCACTGCCATGTCGCACTGGATTCGTCGAATGCTGCTGCTCGTCCTGCTCGTCCTGCTCGCGCCGCTGTGCGTGGCGCAGGAGCCTGCGGCCGGGCTCGAGGATGCCCGCGCGCGCTGGGAGCACATGTCGCCCGCCGAACGCGCGCGCATTGCCCAGCGTTTCAACGAATACCGCGTTCTGCCCGACGAGGATCGCGAGCGCATGATGTCGCACTTGCGCCGCGTCGCCGATGCGCGGCGCGAGATCGAAGCGCGCATTCCCGACGAGTTGAAAGCGAAGCTCGAGCAACTCTCGCCAGAAGATCGCCATCAAGTGCTGCGCGAATACGTCGAGAGCACGATGGGCGAGCGCGCCGGGCGCTTGCGCGCCAAGTTGTCGCCGGAGCTGCTCGCCAAACTGCAGGACGCGACGGCGGACGAGCGCGAGGAATTGCTGCGCGCGGGCCGCGACGAATGGCGCGAACGCGGCGCCTCGCGCGCGCTCGAGTACTTGCGCGGCAAGCTCGAATTGCCTCCCGAGGAAGTCGCGCGTCTGCAGGCGCTCCCGCCCGATGCGCGCCTGCGGGCAATCGGGGAATTGGGACAGCGCGAGATGGAACGTCGCGGACCGCCGCCGGGGGTGGATCCGCAGGAATTCCGTCGTTGGCTCGAACTGACACCGCCCGAATTCATGGAGCGCATGCACGGCCGCGGCATGCGCGGATTCCGGCCCGAGGACGGTCCGCATCCCGAGTTCCGCACCGGCGATCGAGGCCCGCGCGGAGAATTCGGCCGGACCGATGGACGCCCGGAGGGGCCAGGTCATGACGGGCCCGGTCGTCCCGAAGGCCGCACCGGCGATCGAGGCTCGCGCTCCGGTCCGCCCGACGGTCCGCCGCGCGGTCCGCGTCGGGAAGGAAAGCTCACACAGGACGCGCGATCTCGAGTGATGCGTGCGATGCGGCCCGACTCGCAGTGGATCGTCGAACTCGCCACACAGCCGCGCGAACTGCGTCGCCAAGAGATCTTCAAACGCAGTCGCGCGCGCGTCGTCGGTCTGTTGCGCCTCGAACCGGGCATTTCTGTCGAAGAAATTGCACGCCTCGAGACGCTGGAGGGCCGCGAGTTCATGGAAGCGCTGCGCGAGATCGCCGGCGATCCTCCGATGTCCGGCCCGGGCGAATGGCGCCACCGCGACCGTCCGCGCAACGAATCGTCGCCGCCACCGCAGTGAGTACCGAGTCAGGTACTTCCCCACCCTACCTTTTCGCCGTGTACGCGCGCCCAGGC
>JANMRV010000485.1:0-1495 GCA_031388685.1 Planctomycetota bacterium | reverse complement strand
GCGACGGCGCGGCGGCTCACCTGGCCACGTTGCACTCGCTGCGTTTCCTCAATCTCTTCCGCACCCAGGTTGGCGATGCGACGCTGGCTGAACTCTCGAAACTGGTCGAGTTGGAGACGCTGCTGCTCGGCGGCACGCAGGTCACGGACAGCGGGCTCGCGCATCTCGCGCCGTTCCAAAAGCTCGTCAAGTTGAGCGTCTTCGACACGAACATCGGCGACGGCGCACTCGCGCACATCGCCGCCTTGAAACATCTCGAAACCCTGCTCGCGGGCAAGTCCAAGATCACGGCCGAGGGTCTGAGTTCGCTGCAGGCGAGCTCGCCGAAGCTGCGCTTCAACGAGTGAGCGCGGGTGCGCGGCTCACAGGTCCGGATGTTCCAGATGGAACCTGCCGGCGCGCTGCCAGATTTCGGCCACGGCCAGCAGACGCGCTTCGCCGAAAGCGTGACCGCTGAACGAAAGCCCCTGCCAATTCCCCTTCTCATTTCGCCCGCTCGGCGCGCAGACCGTCGGATGTCCGCTCAGGTTCGTCGCGATCACCCACGTGTCGTCGTTCGAGGGATGCACCACGGCGTCGAAGGGCGCAATCAGCTGATCGAGCTGTTGCGCCAGGGCGCGGCGCACGCGTTGCGCGCGCAAGTACTCCACGGCGGAAATCAGCTGTCCCTGGCGCATCACGTTGGGCCAGGCGTTGGCCACCTGCCGCACCATCTGTCCGTCCTTGCCGCTGCGCGTCAGCTCGTCGAAAGCACTCGAGGCTTCGGCGGTGAGAATCAGCATCAGGTCCTCGATCGGCAGTTCGGGCAGTCGGACCGGCTCGAGTTCGAAACCCAGCCGGCGCAGCTCGCTCAACGCGCTGGCTTCGTTCTCTGCGTTGCCAAAGGCGCCCTCCGCGTAGCCCAACTTGTGGCCGTGCGGATCGAAGAGCCCGGAACGCAGGAAGGCAGGCTGGCCGAGGCTGGTCGGATCGCGAGGATCCTCGCCGGCGATCGCCGCGAAGACGATGCCGGCGTCTTCAATGCTGCGGCACAACGGACCGAGCTTGTCCATCGTCCAGGAAAGTTCCATGGCGCCGGCGCGGCTGACGCGGCCGAAGGTCGGCCGCAGGGAAGAGCAGGCGCAGACCGTCGAAGGCGAAACGATCGAGCCGCAGGTCTCCGAACCGATGGCGAAGACCACCGCGCCCGCGGCCGTGGCGCTGGCCGGCCCCGCGGAAGAACCGCTAGAACCCTGCTCGAGGTTCCAAGGATTCTTGGTCTTGCCTCCGATCCAGACATCGCCCCAGGCCAGTTCGCCCAAGGAAAGTTTGGCGACGAGCACGGCGCCTGCCGCATCGAGCCGTTCGATCACCGCGGCATCCGCCTGCGGCACGCGGCCGGCGTAGATCGCCGAACCCCACGCGGTCCTGATGCCGCGCGTATCGAGCAGGTCCTTCGCTCCATAGGGAATGCCGTGCAGCGGACCGCGGTCCTTGCCGGCGGCCAGTTCTTCAT
>JANMRV010000308.1:0-2007 GCA_031388685.1 Planctomycetota bacterium | reverse complement strand
GGTGGGTTCGGCGGTTGTCCCAGCCCGCTAGTGGCCGACTCGGACATGGATGGCCTCATTGACGGCATCGAATTGGTCCTCATGCTCGATGCGTGCGACTCGGACTTTGACAACGATGGGCTCGCCGATGGTCTTGAGGCGACGCACGGCACCGACCCCGTCATCGCCGACTCCGACGGCGACGGTCTGCTCGATGGGACCGAAGTGGACGTGGCCCAGGGCGGCGGCTGCCCCAACCCCACCGTCTCCGACTCCGATGGCGACACGCTGCTCGATGGCGTCGAGGTTCTTGCGGGAACGAATCCCTGCAACGCGGACACGGACGGCGACGGTGTGCCCGACCACGTCGATCCGACGCCGACGGTGCCCGGCGTGCCCGGTGGGTGGATCGAGAACAGCCTTCGACACGAAGCCGACGTCGTCCTGGGTTACGGACTTGCGCTCGTCAATGCACCCAACAACAACGCGGCCGCCGGCCGGCGCACCGCGCTGAGCAACCAGCTCACCAGCGCGGCCAACAAAGTGGCCACGGGCAACAAGCAGGGCGCGAGCAACGAGCTCGCGAGTCTGCTTCAGAAACTCGATGGCGAACCTTCGCCGCCTGACTGGATGGTGGAGTCTGCGGAGAAGGAGCGTCTGGCCGATGACATCCGCCTCTACATCGACTTGCTCGGGCTGATGTAGCCGCGTGGCGCCTCAGCCCATTTGCCTCGAGCAGAACGAGGGGCATCGTGGGCAGGGGGTGATCCTTGGGCCGGTCTCGCGCCTTCGCGCGCGGTCGGCCTCTTTGCATGCATGGCCGAGCATGACTCGTAGGGTCCACGTTCCGCAAACGGGCGCGGCCGTCGAATTGGATTCGGCTCTCGGGCGAGCGACTGAAAAGGATTCGAGGATCGGGGCGACGGTGACTCGTGCGCCGACGCGAACCGATTCAGCGCAACACCAACTCCCGAAAGCGCGTGAACAAATGCGCCGAGTCCACCGGCCCCGGAGCCGCTTCGGGATGGTACTGCACGCTCATCACCTTCAGCTTCGTGTGGCGCATGCCCTCGACCGTGCCGTCGTTCAGATTCGTGTGCGTCTCCTCGACGTTCTTCGGAAACGTCGTGCGGTCGACTTCGAACGAATGGTTCTGCGAAGTGATCTCGACGCGCCCCGTGACAAGGTCGCGCACCGGGTGATTCGCGCCGTGGTGACCGAAGGGCATTTTACGTGTCTTTGCGCCGACCACGATCGAAAGAATCTGATGCCCCAGACAGATGCCGAAGATCGGTTTCTTGTCGATCAACTTGGAAATCGCGTCGATCGCGTGCGTCACCGCCGCGGGATCGCCCGGGCCGTTCGACAAGAAAATCGCCTGCGGATCCATGCCGAGCACCTCATCCGCGCTGGTGCGCGTCGGCACGACCGTGACCTCGAAGCCTGAGTACACCAGACTGCGCATGATGTTGCGCTTGGCGCCGAAGTCGTAGGCGACGATGCGGATCTTTTCGCCCGCGGTCGCGGCCTGGGCCGAGGGATAGGAACTTTGGTGCGACTCGGTCCAGCGATAGGGTTTCTTGCAGCTGACTTCGTTCGTCAGATCGCGGCCGTCCGTGGCCGGAGCGCGCTTCGCTTTCGCGACCAGCGACGCGGGATCGGAATCGATCGTCGAGACCACGCAGCGCAAAGAACCTTCCTCGCGCACGATCTTGGTCAACTTGCGCGTGTCGACGCCGCTGATCGCGACCACGCCCTTCTTGCGCAACCAGGCGGGCAGATCGATGTTCGCGCGGTGGGAACTCGCGATCGAAGACATTTCCTTGACCACGAAAGCTTCGGCCCAGGCGCGTTCGCTCTCGTCGTCTTCGTCAGCGATTCCGTAGTTGCCGATCAGGGGATAGGTCATCATCACGACCTGACCGAAGTACGAGGGATCCGTGAGGATCTCCTGATAGCCGGTCATCGCCGTGTTGAAGACCAGGTCGCCCGCCTTCTCGCCGGCCGCGCCGACGGCGAGGCCTTCCA